>NZ_JAJBJC010000188.1 GCF_021811825.1 Candidatus Anadelfobacter sociabilis
GTGTTTTACTCTGATCTATTATCAGTCATTATTTGTTCCTCATTATGCTAAAATGCAGAAATCTAGTGGATAAATATTATCATAAAATATAAGGAAGAAATAATCAATTGATAAAAACCCTTACTTATAGTTTTATATATTCTTCTTATTATCAAATAGTTTATCCTTGATTGCTTTCTTAGATGAAACAAGCATTGAAGATAATGGGACAACAAGAGTATTCCTCAATGTCGATCTATCCTCAGGTTTCTTTTTGACCATCTTTAAGATTGCTTTCTTCTTTTTCTTTGGCTTTTTACAATTGAACTTTTTGAATGAATTAGCTATTAATAATTCAGTATCTAGTTTTGTTGCGTAATTTATTGTTTTATCACAAATCTCTTTATTTTTAGTTTTATCCTAAATAATTATTAATTATATTTTTACTCCTTTATGAGATTTAACCATATTTCATAGCTTAGTAAGTAAAATCTCATTTCGTTTTAAACTTCAATCCTCAAATTTTACTTTGGTTTCATTACTCTGCAATCTTGCTGTTGTATTACAACTATTGTCTGGTTTCTTTCTTACAAGACTGTTTGGAAGAGGGAATAGTGGTTTTAGTTTCTTAGTTGTCTTATTCACAACCATTACTTTGTTTCTATACAAAATTTTGAAAATGTATATATGAAATTTAAAATAATTACAATAATAAAACAAAAAACCAATTTAAATAAACACAAAATACTTGGTAAGAATAACAAGTCTTTGCATATATTTGAGACCAAAGAATGTAGATGCTTTATTTATAGTAATTAAACATTTTATATTAAAACTAAATTATCAAATTTTTTGCATAATTTGGCTTAACTCTACATTTTAATAGGCACATACATCAATTATTTTACCTAGAATTTTTATTTGTCAACTTTTTCAATATCTTTATCGAGTTATTTTGAATTAAATATTGAGTCTCTAAATGAATTTTGTGCTGAAAACCTCATTGGATTGTTATCAATAATTCTATTAATATTAATGTGCAATTTACTTCTTTGAAGTTTTATTTACTATCTTTCTTCATATATGAATTTATAACTGAAGTATTTGCACTTGACAAGTTCTATTTAATAAAATATAGTAGCTTACAGACATTAATTCATGTTGGATATTTGGTTTATCTGATCCTCTCCTTTGAAATACCTTTGAAGTAGATCCTCTTTAAAATATTATAAATGTATGTACTGGTTTGATTGTTTTGGAGCTGAATTAAATATAGACATATCTTTTGTAAAAGATTTCATGTTTTCGACTGATCCAGTTAATCTGTTTTTATTTAAAAGTCCAGGGCTGGCTCAGTCTATAAATTATCTCTATTAAATAACTTTAAAAGTTAAAAGAATATAATTGTTAATGTAAAATAAATTTTACTATTTTATTACTTTTCATAATTTTATTTTTTGATGGTGCAAAAACCATCCTCATATTATATTTTCATGATTTTAATGTTGTAAACTTTTTGCTTTTATCTTCTTCCATTGATTTTGATGGAGAAAGCCTATTGAAGTATTGCCTTGATTTTTCTACTTTATCATTAAATTATCAAATATATCTTACTTTCATCTTTTATCGAATAATTACCATAAAGCATATTATTCATAATATGCTTCTTTTTGTCATCATTAATCAGAAAAGAATTATCAATTTCCACTGGGACCTTATCAAGATCCTGAATAGGAGTTCAAGGATTAGACAGTCGATAAGTTTGGATCTCTTCTTCACTTTCCTCTAGATCCTCCTTACTATCTTCCTCTCCTTCTTCCCATAAGCTTCTTGGATTTGAGTTGTTGTGCTTCTCTACCATTGTGATCATAGACTCATCCTTTATTTCTTTCTCTTCTTCTGACTCCTCTTCTTCACATAATATGACTTCACTTTCAT
>NZ_JAJBJC010000189.1 GCF_021811825.1 Candidatus Anadelfobacter sociabilis
ATTCAACTCCAGTTGAGTCCTGGGCTTGATACATTAATGTAGGCCAATTTTCTTGACTTGAAAGTACAAAAAGTGTTAGCATAGCTTCAGGTACACTGTCAAAATTAGATCCATAAGTAAGCCAGTTTCCGTTTACCTTCCTTCATGAATCTGAATCAGGAATATTGTATGTATCGATATCTCAGTATTGAAATTTTCCTCCAAAAAGATTAACTCCAAGAATTGCAAACATTAGCCATACTAGCCAAACTACAATAGCAACGTTAAAGATATGGCCAACAGATTGTAGCAAGGCCTCTACAATAATTTTAATTCCTGAGTTATGTGATATAAATCTTAAAGGTCTAATGGTTCTTAAAAGTCTAAGAATTTTAATAACTGGTAAATTAATACTTGTAAAGGCTAGATCAATAAGGCTAGTGACAACAATAAAACAATCAAGAATATTCCAGCTTTCTCTCAAATAGCTGCCCTTTTCGAATACAAATCCATACGCAATAGATTTTAAAAGTCACTCGAGTGTAAAGAAAGCAATAAAAAAGAAATCAAGATCGTCAGATAATATAGAGGCAAATGAATCAGAAGGTTCATTTATTATATAAGTATCAATGCTTAGCTTCAAACTAGATCAAACTATAGCTATGAGTACAATTGTTTCAAACCCAGTCCATTGAACAAGTTTGTATATCCAAATTCTAAATATATTTTGTTTTGAAATGAAAAAGAAAGCAACTTCTCATTCAACACCATCATACAATGGCTTCGATGGTTTTATTTCAGTTTGCTTTTTAGCTAACGTTTCATTGTTTATTTCAATTGATTCATCAAGAATATTTGCAGCTTCATCTTTCCTTTTCTTCGACTTCTTAACAAACTTTTTAAAAGCGCTATTATTATCTTGATTCCCTTGTTCAAACTTTATTTGATACTCAATTGCATCTAAAAGTTCATCGCCTTTCTTTCCTTTTATGTCATTTTCTTTTGCTTCTTCGTTATTATTGTCTTTTTCAATTAAACCACTAAGCTGATCTTGCTCTTGTTGTTCCTTCTTTTCTTCTTCATCTTCTTCGACAAAACTGTCAAGCAAAATTGCAAGGAAGAGATTTAGAAGTACATAATTTCCTAAAAATATCCAAGAAATAAGATAAATTGATGCACTCCATCCACCATAAGCAACCATTGGAAAAAGGATAGATTGCCAATTCTCAACTGTAAGAATCTGAAATGTTGTTAACATAGAGCTCGAAATTGAATCATAATTTGTTCTCGGAGGACCACCAGGAAAATTAGCATAAATACCTCCAAATAATTGCATACCCATCAAACTGTAAATAAATATAAAAATTAAAATAAGCAGTGCAAGGTAAAAGAAACTGCTCATTGACCTTCCAATAACTCCTATAATAACCTGCATTGATTGCATTGATCTTAATAGTCTTGCAACTCTATAAAATTTATTTTTAGTATTTACCTTATAACTCTAAATGTTCTAAAAATTCTAACAGCTCTAAATGCAGTAAGTGCACCTCCACTTCCTGACAAAAACACAAGCTCAACCATACTTAAGATGACGACAGCTCCATCTAAGTAATTCATTGCATCTTTTAGATATCTTTTAACTCCAAGTCCAATAAGTTTTAACACCATTTCAACTCAGAAGATAATAGTGAATACAAGATTTAGTTGATTAAACAATTCCTCTGTGTCTGTATCAAGTCCATAATGATCAATTGCAAGTATTAAGGTATTAAGAACAACTCAAATTGTCATAAAATTCTCAACTAAGGAAGACTTAACTACATATTTTATAAATTCTGTGATTAAATGATATTTTCTAAGTAAGTCTCTTCTATAGACTCTGATATTTGAAAGATCATTTATAATAATATTTACTTTGTATGGTTCAAGTGCG
>NZ_JAJBJC010000074.1 GCF_021811825.1 Candidatus Anadelfobacter sociabilis
CACACCAAAATTTATATGAACTAAATGCTGATCAGTATTCTGTACATCACTATCATCTCTCTTTTCTAGATTCTTCGTCATCTTAGGTATATCAAAATTATCTATAAAAATCTGTAAATCTTCATTTGTAAACATCAATTCTTGTCCATCAGTTCGAGAACCATCATTCATCTTTTTATTTTGTTTGGAATCAGTTATAGAATAATTATCTACAGCTAGTGTACAATATGCGCTCATACTGCATAAAATTATGCACATCAAGATTATTTTGAGATGATTCATACAATTCATATTAATGCGAACTAATAGGTTAAAGTATTTTAAAATTTACAAAGTCATAATACTTATCGTATTTTATAACATTTTCTATTTAAGTCAAATTACATAAAATTTGTGTAATTACTATCTGCCTTAAAGTAAGAATAATATTGTAGACTTGCTTATATGCATTATAGAGAGTGAAGTACCAAGAATATTTGATAAATTTCATAATCATCCGCAATAAACGAATCATAGTACAGTTAAGTATTAATTAATATTTTCCCACTATTACAACTTCTTCTTCAAGCATTATGGATGTATGCTTATATACACGCGCTTTAACTGATTTTATTAATTCTTCGATATCTGTTGCTGTAGCACTACCATCATTTACAATAAAATTGCAATGTAAATGCGAAATAATAGCTCCCCCTACTTTAAGACCACAACATCCAGAATCTTCTATTAAGTGCCATGCTTTGTGATGTTTCGGGTTTTTAAAAGTGGATCCGCAAGTTTTCATATTTATTGGTTGAGAATGAGATCTTTTTATTTGTATTTCTTTCATAAGATTTTTTATTGACATTGGATCACCAAAATTACCCTTCAATACAGCTCTCACTACTATCCAATCCTGCTCAGCTCTACTCTTCCTATAGCTATATCCTAATTCTTCTTTTGAAACGGTGATTGCTTCACCACTATGTCTTATAATATCTACAGATTGTAATATCTGTGATATTTCACTACCGTACGCTCCAGCATTTATAATTGTAGCACCTCCTATACTACCTGGTATTCCATATAAAAATTCAAAGCCACTTATCATGTTTTTTAGTGCGAAATTTGCTACAGAAACATCTGACGCTCCTGCTCCAGCTGATATTATAGGTTGATTCATTATGCGTTCAATCTTCTCAAAATTTTTACTAAATTTGATTGTTATTCCATCTATACCACCATCTCTAATTAGCGTATTAGAACCAGCTCCTAATACAAAAATTGGTATATTCTTCGGTTTTTTTTTCAAAAAATTTACTAAATCTTCAATATCTTGTGGAATAAACATGCACTCTGCATTGCCACCAACACCCAACCAAGAGTATTTATTTAGTGGCGCATTGAATAAATACGTACCTTTAACATGAGGCAATATATCTAATGAAACAACCATACTACTCTATATATTTCTAAATTTAGTTATTATCTATTTTTACTATGCTTTTCGTATAATTTATAATGCACCATATTGCTTATATTTTGCCAGATTATAAAATATATTTTTCTGACCCCTATCGCCTTCATAAACTCCACTTTTTGCTATTAACCTATCATTTACTAATATCACAATCCTATCTATATTCCTTTTTATATCTTTATTTAATTTAATGTAAAATCTTATATTATGTGATGGATATAGTATTTTACATGTCATATCAGTAGTTTTCATTATTACATTTTTATGAACATTATATCCTATAATGACCATCTTTCTGATAATTTGCATCTTTTTTGATTTGTTTATAATTCCAAATTGGAGCTCTGTATCTATGCTATTATTCTTAATTTTGCTACTAATTTGAGACAATTCCAATTCATCCATTTCAAATTTATTTAGTGGAGAGTTATAGATAATTTCTTCATAATTAAATTGTTTATGATATGGATTTACTTTATATGATGATAGTGTTTGCAAGTTAAATTTTTGCCTAATTTTTTGTATATATTGTTTATCAATGCTATAATACACAATAGATGCGACAGTGCACAATAAAACAAATGAGAAGTATAGTACAAATTTTGTTACTGGCATTCTTATGTGATGAAAGAAAAAAATCGAATTCACTTCATCATTTTGACCATCAATGGTACCATCGTTTTTAGATGTATTCGTTTTTCCTCTTATCATCGTTAATGTTTCTTTAAGATGATTAAAATCTGTAAATCGCTTTGCATCTGATATTGTAGAATCTTTTTTATTATCTTCGATAATATCTGGAGAACTTAATGTAACAAGCCATTCTGCATCACAGCGTGTACAATGTACAAATCTACCCTCTTGTGTTATCGCATCATCAGCAACTCTAAATTTCGTAGAACAGTTGTCACAACATATAATCATGTTTAGATATCTGGTTAAATGGTTAGAATTTAAATCAGTTTTTATTTTTAGTGTCTTAGATAGATGCTTTATAGTGTGTAATTAGGAAAAATACATATACTTGTGCTCAATGATATATACAATCCATAAAAAATCAACTATGTTAGTAAAGAACTTTGTTATATGCGTTTAGGATTAGATGGTATAATATTTATGGAAATATTCGCTGATACATCAGAAATTCAAGAGATAAAATTGCTTCAAGAGCTACGCCTTATTGATGGTATTACAACTAATCCCACTATTTTCTTCAAAAATAATACAAATGAAATAGACTTTATTAAAGAAATTCTTAAAATAGTGGATTGCTCTATTCACATTCATGTAATTGGTGATAGTGTAGATGAAGTTGTAAAAAAAGCTAATGATCTTGCAAAAATTTCTGATCAAATAGTTATAAAATTGCCCATTACCTCAGAATATATTAAGTCATGTGCTAAACTTAGTTCTATAGGAATACCCATAAATATTACTCTGTGTTTTTCTCAAGCACAAGCTCTCATTGCTGCTAAAGCGGGAGCGAGTTATGTATCTGTATTTGTTGGACGTCTCGATGATATTGGAGTTGATGGTATTAGTATTTTGAATGATTGTTGTGCTATTTGGCAAAATTATCCAGAAATTACAACAAAATTGATAGCCGCATCAGTACGCAATCAAAATCATATTTTAGCCGCCGCAAAACTTGGAATTGATATAGTTACAGCTCATCCCAAGGTAATACACTCAATGTTACATCACGAATTAACTGATATAGGAATAAAGACTTTTAATAATGATTACTCAAAAATTGGTAGGCGCGCACTATAGTGCAAATCATATATGCGCTCTTCATTTATAGGTTAAAAATAAAGAGCTTAAACTGGTACAATGGAATAAAAGAAATTTACTCAAAATTTAAGACGTATCAAAATCTAGAATAGATAGGGATAGCATCCTCATGACATTTTATGGAATTTATCATCTATATGTATTCTGTGACTTTCACCTTATTTGATGTTGCAATCAATTGGTTGTTTATCAAATGATAGATCATTTGCGGGTGCGCTGTGTTACTGTACAGTTTAATGGAATAATTCTCAAAATTTTTCAGATTTATATTCATTCTCTATATGTAATGCTAACTATACCATCTATTGCTATAACATAAACTCCTTTTATATTATCAAATATACTTTCGCTAGATAGTGGGATTCTTGGATAAAAATCATTCTTATAAAAATCAAAAATATCACTCTTATCATATTGAAAAAGAGCTACAAAAATTCTAGCATGCAACTATAATTCTTGCTATAATATTGGTGTTTTCGATTATTGAAAGAATACCTAAATTTGTGTATAAAAGACTTTACTACACTACCTATATACGACAATACATTCTTCATCACTAGCTGGTGTACCAACTATAGTGGCGCGCCCGAAAGGATTCGAACCCTTGACCTTTAGATCCGTAGTCTAACGCTCTGTCCAGCTGAGCTACGGGCGCATTATACAGAATAATAAAAAGCTGAAAAACAATAGGCATATACATCGTGAGTATATGTACTTCACAAATCTACAAATAGGTATAAATGCAGAAACACGATATAGAGCAACACAATATCACATTACAACACCAGAAATTACACTACATAACGAATTCACAATTACACAAAAACTGTTATTTCAACAATATTATTAGTTAGCGGACAACAATAAACTAAAATATAAAACTTACACGCGAAATATATATAAAAAGAATCGACAAACACATAAGAGCACTTAAAGCTACAAAATCACAAAACACCAACAAATAGAACTACCAAACCAAACCACTAGAGATTTTTAAAATATTTATTAATTTTTTTTACATCTTACTAGACGATTATTATTTATTCGTCACAACAAGGCGTACAAGATGTGCCACAGCCACTATCACATTGACCACAAACACCACTACCGCAGCAACCACCACCAGAAGAAAAAAGAGAAATGCTTCTTATTCTGTTTTTTAATTCTCTAAGCCTCTTGGGAAGTTCACTATTCTTAGCTCCTAAAAGATAATTATCTATGCCCATTTTCGCCTCTATAATCCTTATCCCATGTGCTGAAACCCTTAATTTAATCTTCTCATTAAGTGCATCACTCAAAAAAGACACATTGTGCAAATTTGGTAAAAATACCCTACGCACCTTTCTATTTGAATGCGATACCGTATTTCCAAATTTAGTAAGCTTTCCAGTAACAAGACACTTTCTAGACATCATCAAAAAACAATATAAAAGTATAAACACATAACGCACTTATAATAATAAATCTGCTAACTGTCCACTACAAAATGGTATCCAAATTAAAGAAAATACTTCTAATCACACAATTCTCTCTAAGTAATGAACCTTATACTAACGCATGCAGTAACTCAAATGTATAAGATCTCAATAAAGAGTGTCAATAAAATATTCAGTACTGCATAAAGCACTATTTAATGAATATCAAAAAATTGAATTAATTTGCAAAATTTGAAAGTAGATAGTACAATTTTTATGGTTTAATTATAGTTTTTGTTATAATGAAAAATAATTAAAGATAATTAATAGTGATGCGATATTTTTTCTTTGCACTTTTGTTACACATATTATGTACAACGATTCCCTCAACATATGCAGAAGTACTAAAATCTAATGTCACAAAAACAGCATCAATAACGGATAATAGATCGTATGCTGTTAATAGTCTAACTCCGTGGAATAAAGTAATTACTAGTATTAGTAGTAGCACTACTAGCGCAGATGACCCATCAGATGATGATTTTCAATCATTTGAAAGCGACACAATCATAAATGCACCTCAATTAAAAGATAGGTTTGAAAGATTTAATAAAGGAATGTTTAAATTAAATAAATCACTGCAATACAGGATTTTGAATCCAACTGCAAGATTTTATAAAAAATCCATACCATCATTTACTCTTCGTAGATGGGTATTAAATTTTTTCAAAAATCTAGCAGAACCTAATGATGCAATAAACGCACTTTTGCAACTAAATTTTCGCGGTTTTCTTATTTCTTGTTCTAGATTTTTATTAAATTCTACAGTAGGGATTTTAGGTATTAACGATTTTGCTACAGATAATGGAATAAGACCTATTTCAGTAAGTTTTGGTGAAACTCTAGCTTTTTATAAAATTCCTCCTGGACCATACCTAGTGATACCAATAATAGGTCCTAGTACTGTACGTGAATGCATTGGAACGATCATAGATTGGTTTCGCAATCCAATAGACTTTATATTAGTAAAAGATGGGCGCACAAATCTTTCATATACTCATTTAGGTGCTTCGTTATTAGTAAATTATGCAGAAAGTGCTCTTGATCTAAGTAACCAAATTGAAGCAATTTCGATAGACGAATATTCAATGGTACGCAGCATATATTCTCAGTATATAGCAAAACGTAAAACCCTCAAACAGCTTATAGATGAATCTATACAATAACCAAAACCGTAGCTTAATATTCTAAATATAGGAGAAAATATTACTTTTTAGTTTAGATAAGTGTATTAGTGATTCTATAATCCCAATTTAATGGTAGGGATATGGTGGAGTATTTTGCTAGACAAACGCTACGGACTATAGTCTGCCAACCATTGGTTCTAACTAATTCTATAGATCAGTATGATGTGTTTTGCACTGTTTCTGGTGGGGGTTT
>NZ_JAJBJC010000190.1 GCF_021811825.1 Candidatus Anadelfobacter sociabilis
CTTATTGAGTGGTTATGATCGGTGAAGCGATTTCTATGAAGAACATTTTTTACTTTTTGAAGCTTTAAAATTCTACTCCTCCGATCCTCACCGTCAACAGTAATTCTAAATTTACGAAGTCTATCCTTATAATCGCTTATGTTCAATCTAAGCAAATTGTAAAACTCTTTATTTATCTATTGTTCCAGATCCATCTTCGTCTCAAAGCTCAAAGTAATGATCAAACATTTCATCTAGTCTACGAGTGATTTTATCTTTTGTGTTATATTTTTTGTCAGGATCAAGAATTTCTTCTAGTTTATTTTGATATTCCTATAAAAAATGTAATTTTAATTGCTTAAAAATTAAAATTATAAACCATATTTTTACTTGATATTAACACCTTTAAAAGAATCAAGTGTACAGATTCAAGACATAGACACGAATAAACATAAAATTTGAAATATAAAATAAGCTATTGATAATCTTCTGCGGCTGTATCTTTTATTTAAATCGTGTTACCTGTCGAGGTCCTCATTAATTTAACTTTATTATTCATTATTGGTGGCTTTTTATGCAGCTGTTGTCATCTTTTAATCATTCAAAACTGAAATATTCTATGAAAGAATTCATAATAATCTACATGACCATCTGTATTGAAGCAAAATATTGAGAATAACTTCCTTGAGAAGTTTTTATCATCATTTAATCTGAGCTTATCAAGCAAGAGATAAAACTGATTTTCGTTCAGATATCAATGATTGCTTTCCTCTTCTTTATCGCTATTTTCTTCATGTGAATTACTATGATCTGAATTTTTATCATCATGGAATCTAAATAATCTTATTTAAAATAAATGGTAAGGATTATGCACATTAAGAAATAGAGAATGATTATAATTATAAAGTGTAAAAAGTAATATCTTCAAATTTTAAAAGTATAATGTTTTTAAAAATGATACTATTATGAGATAATTTAATAAATATAAAAAAGAAAATGAAATCTTCATACTTATGCTCATAATTTGTTTTGCTTCATCATTTTCTTTTAAATGAATTATGGGTATTTTTATGTAATGTCTTAACAAATTGAAGAACATCTTTAATATCATTGATCAAAAGCTCTTCAATTTGAATAGGCTTTCTGTTGATCAAGTATATGATTGTTTTCCATATCATTGTAAGTTTTGTTTGTTCGCTTACTCTTGATCTATCCATAGTAATTTGTTTGAGAACATCATTGTATAAGTTATTTTCTTTTACTGCTTATTGAGTGGTTATGATCGGTGAAGCGATTTCTATGAAGAACATTTTTTACTTTTTGAAGCTTTAAAATTCTACTCCTCCGATCCTCACCGTCAACAGTAATTCTAAATTTACGAAGTCTATCCTCAGTGATGCTATCAAGTTTCATTGAATTATCTAATAGATAAATAAAGAACTCCACTTACTAAGAAAATAACTCATTGATCCTTTTGAAATAATCTTAATTTTCTCTAATTTATTCCCAATGCGAGTTGGAGTATAAGAGGAAGCAACCAATGACCTTTTCACCTTTCTTTTCTTTTTGAGTTTGAATGTTTTCTGTTTCTTAATTTTATTTGGTGTTAATTCGTTAGTCTTATCATCAATATCAAATTCACTTATAGTCTTCCTAAAGTGTTTTCCTAAATAATTAAAACTTTTATTATACCGCTGCTTGGTCTTGTCATCGCTTCGGTGCTTATATCAGTAAAAGTTTTAGTCGATCCAAATAGTTTTTGTGATTTATTTTTGCATAGTAAAGCGTCTATGATCGTACCATTTTTGGATGAATGCTTGCTTGAAATGTCTATAATATTATAATTGAGAATGGTATTTCTTTATTTTCTTCATTAATAAAAGATTATCTTTATGTATAATTACAACAATATTGATATTTTCAATCA
>NZ_JAJBJC010000191.1 GCF_021811825.1 Candidatus Anadelfobacter sociabilis
CCCAAAACCCCAAAACCCCATAGAATTTCTTATTAATTGAATAATATTGATGTTGAATTTAGCGTATTAAATTATCTCCATACCCTAACAGTTCCATCACTACTAGCAGAATAAAGCGTTGAGTTGTCTTGATTGATTATGACAGTATTAACAGAATCATCATGTCCTTTTACAGTGTTAGAAATCTCCTTTTTCTCTACATTTATAATTTTTATAGATCCGTCACCTCATCCAACTGCAATAGAGTTATTAGTTTTATCAAATCAAACTGAATGCGCTATTGAATCTCCTGTATCTATTTGGAGTACTTCTTGAACCATTCTTATATCCCATACCTTGACTATACCATCTGAATCTCATGATGCTATCAAGTGTCCAGAAATACTAAAATTAGCATCATTTACAGAGTTTAGATGACCATAAAATGTTTGGATTGTTAATCCTGTTTTCATATCCCATACTGATATAGTTTTGTCAGCACTTGCAGAAACAAAGAAGTTAGTAAATGGTTGGAAATTAACTGAATTAACAGAATCTGTGTGACCTCTATAAGCTTGTCTAGATTTCTCTGCATTTAAATCGAATAATTTCATTGATGCATCCATTGAGGCACTAAGAACGAAATCTCCTGTATCATGAAATCGAACTTTCCATACTGGCTGAGTATGTTCAGTAAATACAGCTGAGCATCATGAATTAATAAAGTCCCATATTTTTACTGTCTTATCGCCTCCTGATGTTACAAGATGAGATCCCGCAGGGTGAAAGTCAACTCCAGTAATCCAGTCTTTATGGCCTTCTCCTGATAAAATATTTTCTCCGTCTTCCATATTCCAAATTTTCCAAATACAATCATCACTGACAGTTGCAAGGATTTGCTTCTTAAAATGTAATCACATCCCACCAATGGATTTATCGTGAGCTTTAATAATTTTTTGGTTTGAAACTTTAGAATTAAATTCATCATACTCTTGAGATAAAAATGGATTTGGTCGAGCATCATCAACAGGATAAGGAGTATTCTTTCCTCTTATCTTTAAAATTTGCTTAGTTTTTGTACCTCCTGCATTTCTAATTTTAGATTTTTCTATTGCTTGTGCAACATCTTCTTCTCGCTTCTTCATTCTATCTCTTATTTCATTTGCCTTTTTATTTAGCTTTTCTTTTTCTAGCTTTAATAATGTTTTTTCTTTCACAGTCATTTCATATTTCTTATTTAATTCCTTTATTTTCTCTTCGTATTGATCTTGAAGTTCTTTAAGTTTCTTAATATTCTCAGTTATCTGAAGTTTTTCTTTTTGTACTCTCTGCTGATGGGTCTTATGAAAATCTCGTTCTTTTCTAATTTTCTCCCATGTAGATTTTGCCTTATTTGCCTTAGTCCTCTCTTGATCTAGATCTACCTTTAGCCTATCAATTTGTTCCTCCATCTTCTTATTCTTACTTTCAATATCTGCAATGACTCCTAAGTTTCCATCATAAAACTTTCCAGTCTTCTGTTGTTCGATCCACTCCTGCTGAAAGATGTTTAATGTTTTATTCATTCCGAATTTAGCTAAGTAGTTTCTAATATAATCATCAATAACTATATCTCTTTTTGCCATTCTTGGCTTCTCTCCTCCACCTTTACCTTTGTCTGCTGTTTTACCTAATGCTATTTTCTCTTCTTTTGTTTTCTTCTCTCCTACTTTAACTTTAAGTCTTTCAAAATCGTTTAAATCATCGTCACTATCTTCAATTTCAGATTGTTTGAGTAAGGCTTCTTCTTCATAGATAGTCTGGCTTGCTTGATGAGGAAAGCTCTTCAAAAATCATTCTAATTTGCTCATAAATTGATAGCTTAAAGTATTCATCAATATCATGTTCAGGTGGAAACACCTTCTCAAATACTCC
>NZ_JAJBJC010000021.1 GCF_021811825.1 Candidatus Anadelfobacter sociabilis
AGTGAGGATATTCACTTGATTCCTTAAAAGGAGAGGGGGGATATATATATGACACTGTCTGTTATGGGTTATATGAAGTTTTTGTGTTATATCATAGATTTATACTGTACATTTGCTCTCGTATTTTGTTGAAGTGTGATGGAAATTGGTGGGGCATAAGTTAGTGTAGCATAATTAAAAGTTTTCACAAAGGTCAGAGTAGATATAGAATTTAGCTTATTTGAAAAAATACAAGAAAGCGACAATGCATGTTATAATATGCTATTTTTGTATTATCACAACGTAAGCTCTCAGAAATGGGATGGTGATACCAAAGAAATATCAAAGTGCAAAATATTCCGCTTATAGTGTGCTAGAAAAGCTACTGAGGTTTGATGTAACGGAAGTTTATATTTAAAAAAAACTAACTTGTATAAGTTTGCATTGTAGGGATAGAAAAATAAAGATAAATTCGAGGCCGCTAATCTGGAAAATAAAAAATTTCTTATAAAACTTTCACAGCAAAATTTACAAAATCACCACTTAGTACTATAAGGAATATTACTACAAGCATCACTACAAGCTCGCGCGGGGGCAGATCCACAGCTTTAATACCAAAAAATCTAATCTCAAAACTCACTTACAGTGTTTTATGGATTGTTTGAGTAATTTACAATTATTATTTGAGGAATTCACAATCAGCTTAAGATTACATTCTATAATCTTTTTATTCATATTATTTAGTCTGAAGATTTTTTTATAATTCTACAATATTTTGTTTTTTTGCTAAATCTTCACTCTAATAATATAGATAAAAAATACGACATAGAGAATGAACCAAGTCTAATTATATTGATTTTATGACTAAATTACAATAAGTAGAGAAATTTATTTCTCAAATATATCTCGTTCGATCACTTGCTCTATAATATCTACATTTTTCTTATTATCTCTATTATTCATGTTATTTCTTAAATCAACAATCTCCTTATTAGCTTGCTTAAGTAGTGTGTAAATGTGATTCAACTCACTTTCGGATATTGCAATATGCTCAGCAATGGCACCGCTACTGTAGCGCTTTAGATAAATTGCAAGAAGAGCTTGTACACTATCGGCAGTTACTTCTAACTCACTTTTTCCGCTTCTCTCTTCTTTTTCAGCATTATCTTTAACAGTTTTTAATGTATCTACATCAGCATATTTTGAAAGTAATCGAACACTTTGAGTTAATTCAAGTGTCATTTTCTCAAATTCACTATTATTACTTTTTTTATTAAATTTTAGTAAGATATTTTGTGCTAATTCTGGTATATAAGGCATTAGCATATTTTTTCCATATAATAAAAATTCATAACTTACTGAATGAGAAATAAAATGTGGCAAAGGATCTTTTGTTATTTCACCATTGTTTTCTTCTTCAGGTGAATCATTTAAAGTATTTAATATTATAGAAATAGTGATAAAAAAAATCAGAATAACTAGTAATCCACGTATTATTCCAAATGCAGCTCCAAATAGCTTATCTATTGTACTACCATGTAACTTACCAAAACTCATACATACTGCATAATTAAAAATAGCAAAAAAAAGCAAAAATACTATTAATAAACCACAATAACCTAGTAGAGATGCCATAAATTTTGATGTATGCTTGAGTAGCATTGGCTCTAAGTATGGGAAGATTTTACATGTAAAAATTATCGAAAATATCCATCCTGATAAACTCAAAACTGACTTAATAAACCCCTTATTAAATGCAAGGAACGAAGATAGCAAAATTATAAAAAGCAAAATAGCATCAAAATAATTGAACATAACGTTATGCAACATCTTTTTACTTAAAAATTTTTATATTTACTCAATTATAGAATATTTTGTATATAAGATAATAAATTTATAAGAATAATCTATTTTACTGTCTATATTAGAGTTAATCTTACGTTTAGCAAAAAATCTTTATAGAATCTAGTTCTTCCCACATGAAATTTTCATTTTCACGTCCAAAATGACCATAACAGGCGGTAGATAAATATATTGGATTAAGTAGTTTGAGTTTTGTGATAATTTCATATGGAGTTAGTGAAAAATTCTGCTTTATTAAATTTTCTATTTCAATTTCAGGTATTTTATTTGTCCCATCGCAATTTACATGAAGTGAAAGTGGTGTAGAAACACCTATAGAATAGGCGATTTGTATTTCACACCTCTCAGCTAATTCGGCTTTAACAATATTCTTTGCTAGATATCTTGCCATATATGCTGATGAACGATCGATTTTTGATGGATCTTTTCCAGAAAATGCTCCTCCTCCATGACGTGACATACCACCATATGTGTCAACAATGATCTTTCGTCCAGTGAGTCCACAATCTGCTACAGAACCACCAATAACAAAACTCCTACTTGGATTAATTATATATTTTGTTTCTTTGGTAAGCAAATACTCGGGAATTACAGGTTTTATTATTTCTTCTATCACTCCTTCATATATTTGAGAATATGATACACTAGCATCGTGTTGTATTGATAACAATATTGTTTCAATCGCAATTGGTTTGAATCCATCATATTTCACGGTAATTTGCACTTTGGCATCTGGACGTGCCCAAGGCAAAATACTATTTTTTCTCACATGAGCTTGTTGTCTCATTAATTTGTGTGCGTACATTATTGGTAGTGGCATAAGCTCGCTGGTTTCATTACACGCAAAACCAAAAACTATACCTTGATCTCCAGCTCCTTGATCTTTTTTGATTGTATGATTGATACTATTGGCGATTTCTTTTGATTGCATGCTAATATTAGATAAAATTGTGCATGAACGTGCTTCCAATCCAAAATCTGGATCATTATAACCTATACTGGTTAGTATATTGCGCGCAATTTTATCTACATCTACCCAACCTAGAGTATTGATCTCACCAGCTACCATCACCATTCCCATTTTTATTAAAGTCTCACAAGCGACATGACAGTATTGATCTTGCGTTATCAAAGCGTCTAATATACCATCAGAAATTTGATCTGCAATTTTATCGGGATGACCTTCTGATACAGATTCTGAGGTAAAAAATCTCATGTTAATTTTTTTATATTATGGTGTATGTTAAAATATATGCTAAAAACTGTACGATAAAAATCTTAAAATCTCCTAGTATTGATCTGAAATATAATCTTATTTTTGTCCTCACTGGTGGCACATTATAAGATATTTCGATCAATAGATCAAGTACATATAAATAAAGTCAACAGAAACTTATTGAGTTTGTTGTGTAATGCAAAATGCAGTGAAGTAAGATTTTGTCCATATTGCTTTTTGAAAAGTTATACCATATAGTCAACAGGTATTTGCGGTTATATTTATGTTTTACTGATAGAGTATATTTCATTATATTAAAATTAGAGTGGGTAAAGACAAAAATAATAAGTTGCCTAATTATGCAAATGTATATGGTAATGAGAGCATAAGGAGTATAAGGGAGAGATGCGTGGAAATATATTGGCACTCGCTGAAAGCACTTGGATTAATTATATCATTGTTAACGTTAACTGTAGTTTTATTAATTGTAGCAATTGCAACATTTGGTTCGCTAAAAGTGCCATTAATAACAGATAAAATATCAAATTATGTAAATAATACCATTCTTCCAGAAAATATAAAATATATTTCGCAAGGTACATATGTTAAATGGAATAGAAAGCTTTACGTTATTGAGCTATGTACAGAAGGTAATAGAATACAAAATGAAGTTAGTGGTCGTTACATAGAACTTCCTAATATCTTACTTAATTTGAATATAAAAAATCTCCTATCATTCTCAAAATTAGACAAATTCTTTACTGTAAATGTAACAAATTACAAGTTGAGTGGAGAGAGTTTAATTATGGGTTTAAATTTTATTTTCGCAAAAAACAATGCACCGCTAAATGACATTAGAATAAATGCTAAACAAACAAAAAACCTACAACAAAAAAACATTGTACAATATGAACAAATTAATCATTTAAGAAATGTTAAAATACTATTAGAGCGATTATTCCATTTTTTACCTACAATAAATATTTATAACGTAGAGATAGAAATACCACAAAATTTACTTAAATATTTAAATAAACAAAAACAGAAATCAAATAATATAGCACTAGTACCAATTGATGAACCATATGAGAGTAGATATAGTACAATCTTGATCAATGATATTATGATATATACAGATAGTAGTAGCGATATAATAACAGGACATGGTGCTATTACTATTGGGAGCAAAGATGCTTGCAGGACAAAATTAGATTTTGCAATAAATAAAAGAATAATCAAAAATAATCTAATAAAAGAGCGTTCCATTAAATCATCTCACAATAAAAACCTAGCATTCGAGTGTGCTTTTTCAAATCTTCAATCAGAATTAATCAGAATTATATATCCACAATTCCCTCTTTCTTTAAAAACATATTTTTCTGGCAACTTTATGCTATATATATCAGATGCCTTTAAAATAGATAATATAGATTTTACATTATTTAGTGAAAGTGGAAAGCTAAGTAAAAATATTTATGTTCCAAATGATATAAATTTAACCAATTTTAGCTTAAATGGCAGTTATAATTGGATAAAAAAAGTACTTATAATCAAAAATACTTATAATATAACTAAACAAAGTGATCTTAACATATTTTTTCAATATGATTTTAAAGAGAAAGAAGCATATATTGAATGCAATATAAACAACATAAAAGTAGAAGAGTTATATAAGAATTGGTCAGATGCAGTACTTGTTACAACCCGAGATTGGCTTAGAGAGAATGTTAAAGACAGTGTGATATTTTGTGCTAATGTAAAGATATATTTAAGTGGTAACAACACAAACAATAAGAATGATAATAAAAATCACAGATATTTTGATGTAAATGATAATATTAGTGGCAGTATTACTCTGCGTGGTGGAATGCTTACTTACAGTTATCCCAAAGTAGAAGATAAGCACAGAATTTTAATAGATGAAGCGCAAATAAATTTTGATAAATCAGAGGTAAAAATAGATGTAAGATCTGCTGAAACAGAAGAATCGATTGAGTTAGCTGACTGTGTTGCAAAAATCTCAAAACTACAAGAAGAAGAGCAAATTCTTACAATTGAAGGAAAGGCAAAGTCAAAATTAGTAAATGCTATAGACGCTACCTTGAGTCATTTATACCCGAATGCTAAAGTTTCTAATGCTTCTTTTTATCCCAAGGGATTGTACGATAATACTAATATAGTAAGTAATTCAAAAATAGAGGAGGACAATATAGTAAATGCATTATATTCGTTGCGTAATGCAGGTGGAGATCTGGAATCAAATATCAAAATATCATTTCCGCTAAACTCTAATAACATTAGAAATAGCACACAGGATAAAACTGATTTTATTATTAATGGTAATATCAAAAGATTCTCTCTGCATAAATTATTGAATAAGTATGATATATTTAGTAATAAATTAAAAATTCGTACTAAAAATAATAAAACTGTAATAGATGGTGCAATTACAATCAATAATCTGCTTAATTTAAATATTTATATAGAAGATATATTACGAAAAACACCTACGCAGCAAATTGATTCAGCTACATTATTAGGATTGACCTTTAATGATATACAAGTCGAGCATTTTCAAAAATTCACTGATTTCTTTATAGGTAATAATGTAAGCGGAAAGGCGAGTGGCGATGTGAAGATAAATCTCAAGGGTAATATAGCAAAAATACAAGCTTTAGTGGATTTAAAAAATATCAACATACTTTATTCACAAATGCTATTATCAAAGCCTAATGGGGTTGGTGGTAAATTGGTTTTGAATTCAACAATACAAGATTTTAATTTAAATTACACAGACAATGTAAAAATACCAAAAATCTCATATTTGATAGAAATGCCGAATTTTAAGAGTAATGGAATTATTTATTATGACACTGAACAAAAAATAGTCTTTAAAATTGCTTCAAATGACACAAAATTAGGAGATAGTGATTTTAGATTTAATTACATAAATGCTAAAGTAAAAACTACTAATGAAGATAAGATAAAACACAGTACACAGATATTAGGACAAAAAATTGACCTTAGTTGGTTAACATTTGCAGATATAGAAGATATAATAAACAGCACAATTACAAATAATAGTAAAAAATCCATAATAGATGTAAAAGTGAGTGCTGAGGAAATTTTATTAAAAAATAACCAGAAATTAATTAACACAAAATTAGATTTTATCTGCGAAAAAGGAGTGTGTGATAATATTAATATTAACAGTATGATTAAAGGAATAAAAGATGAAAACATAACTATACATAAGAAAAAGAATATTATTTCTGCTCATTCTGAAAATGCAGGCAAATTCCTTAAAGCATTTGATTTATATAAAAATATGGAAAAAGGGATATTAGATTTTTATATCGATATTGACAAAAATCAAAATTTGGGTGGGTCATTTGATATACATAATTTTTCTATAAAAAATGCTCCAATTTTAGCAGAATTATTAAAACTTGCCTCTATTACTTCCGCACAATTTTTATCGATCTTTGATCTGTTAAAGATAGGACAAATAGCATTTAATAAAATGAATTGTGAGATATCATATATCAACGATAAGATTTTTTTTGAGAATTGTAAAATGCTAGGAAATTCAGTAAACATAACTGGTCAAGGTTATTACGATTTAACAACACAGTATATTGCAATCAATGGGTATATGACACCTTTCAGTCTTATAGGAAATATAATGGAAGTGCTAAAAAAAGGCTTAGATCGTAATAGCAGAATCGATAAAAACACAGAAAAAAAAGATAAAAGTTTTAATTTTTCTATAGAAGGTGAATTAGGTGGAAAAATTAAAGTAAATTCGAATCCATTTTCAGTCATAGCACCAAGCTTTATTGGAGAAGCTTTTGCAAAAAGAAAAAAGCATAATAAACTAAGTGATACATACGAGTGATGATTTGCAATCTATTTGCAATAGATGAAGATTTGATAATAGAAAAAGTTCAAATGTTGCAGTTATCACTAATACTATACTCTTATCACATATAGTGCAAATTGAGTAATTGTTACGTATAAGCTAGAATCAATGAATTTTTTGAATCTACTTAATTTCAATTAATAGAGATTTTAGCAGACATGTGATAAATTTTTAGTATTATTAATCCAAAATGGAAGTAATATATATTATATATAAAGGATAGTGAGCCTAAGCCAAGTCATAAAAAAAGCAATGAGAGTGAGTGCCATCACTATTATATCAAGGTTTCTTGGCTATATACGCGATATAATAGTTGCTGCTCAGATAGGTACAGGGCTGTTGAACGATGTTTTTATTGCTGCATTTAAAATAGTCAATTTATTTCGTGCAATTTTTGCTGAAGGTGCATTTAGCGCAGCATTTATACCAATTTTTCTCGAAGTCTCTACAAAAAAAGACAAAAAATCTGCTATGCAATTTGCAGCAGAAGTTCAATCTCTACTTATCGTTGTATTGCTAATTTTTACGATTATCATGATAGTTATTATGCCTTTTGTAATGCTTATTACAACTCCGGGCTTTGCAAAAATACCTCATGCATTTGATTTGATAGTACATCTTGGACGTATAATATTTCCTTATATAATCTTTATTTCACTAGCAGCGTTTTATGGGACTATTATGAATAGTGCTGGTATATTTTCTCCTTTTGCTGCTACTTCGATAGTATTGAATATAGTGATGATAATAGCAGCATTATCTAATAAATATGCACAAACTCCAGCACATGCACTCACTTACGGATCGCTTATTGCTGGGGTATTTGAATTTCTTTGGATGATTTATTTTGCTAAAAAATACAATCTTCTTTTGCCAATTTATAAACCAAAAGTAACAATTTTAGTAAAAAAAACTATCACTAAGATGATCCCAAGTATTGTAAACTTTGGTGTAATACAGATAAACATACTTGTATCTATGATGATTGCTTCTTTAGTGACAGATGGTATGTCATATATATATTATGCTGACAGGATTGCGCAATTACCAATAGCGCTCATAGGGACTGCGATTGGGACGGTGGTATTGCCATCTCTTGCAAAAGCATTTGAATTGGAACAAAAAAAGAGGATAGAAGCGATTACTTACCATACTTTTGGTATGGTATTATTCTTTTCAATACCGTCTACATTTGTCATATTATATCTATCAGAAGATATAATAAGATCACTATTTATGCGTGGTTATTTTACAGAATTATCTGTGATAAATACTGCTGCAGCTCTGACAGCACTTTCAATAGGTGTTCCAGCATTTAGTATGAACAGATTGCTGATTACAATATTTTATTCTCATAAAGATACACATACTCCTATGAAAATATCAATTATTACAATGTGTGTTAACATAGTGATAAGCTTGTTACTATTACATGATATGAAACATGTAGGAATATGTATAGCGGCTGCAGCTACAGGATGGTTAAACGTTATATGTTTTATAGTTATTCTAAAACGAAAAAGATATCTATATGTTACATCAAAAATTTTAAAAGAAATTGTAAAAATTCTTATATCGAGCTGTATTATGATCTGTGTAATGCATCACACATATAAAATAACAGAAACGTTTAGAATAGAAAGTACATTTTTACCACATGATATTAATTGTACATTAATTAGTATGATACCACTATGTTGCAGTATGATATTAGGTCTTTTAGTATATATTCTAACAAATTACCTTTTTAACAGTGAGACTTATAATTTGCTGTTACACCATAAAAAACTTGACCACATTGATGATCAATATGATTAATACACAAATTCTGATAATTATTTTAGGATCTTTAATATGCACTACATCTTTGGTGCTGTATTCGATTTTACGTATTAGGAAAATCAATCAAAATAAGTTAGAAGTAAATATTAAGAATTTGATATTAGATCAACTGAAGAATCTTGCATCACAGAATACAAATCAAATCAATATTTTACAAAACAGTATATCGCATAATATTCAATCATTGATACTAAGTCAAAATAATGCTCTTGATAGAATATATAAGCAATTGGGCGAAAATCACTTAATGAATGAAAAGCAACTGGAAAGTATGCGTGATACAATGGCAAAACATTTGAGTAAGATACAGATTGATAATGCGGAAAAATTTGAAAAAATGCGTTCTACAGTTGAGGAAAAGTTACATGATACACTGGAAAGAAGACTAAATGAATCATTTAAAACAGTGAGTGAGCGTTTAGAAATGGTGCACCATGGGCTTGGTGAAATGCAAAATCTTGCTCTTGGAGTTGGTGATTTAAAAAAAGTTTTAAGTAATGTTAAAACTAGAGGGATTTGGGGTGAGATGCAATTAGGTGTTATACTACAGCAGATTCTGACAAAGAGTCAATATGAAGAAAATGTCATAATAGACCCAAATTCACAAGAAAGAGTAGAATATGCTATAAAGATACCTGTAAATGATAAATATAAATCAAATATATTGCTGCCTATTGATGCAAAATGCCCTTTAGATGATTATTATAGATTGATAAATGCCCAAGAAGCTTGTAATCCAGATGAAATTGAATTGCAGGTAAAAAATTTTGAAAGAAATATAATAAAAATTGCAAAAACAATTTCTAATAAATATATAGTGCCACCTTTTAGTACAGATTTTGCTATAATGTTTTTGCCAATTGAAGGAATGTATGCGGAAGTCTTACAGAAACCAACACTTGTGCAAACATTACAGAATGATTTCAGAGTTATTGTTGCGGGTCCTACAACAATTAGCGCACTACTTACAAGTTTGCAATTGGGATTTCGTACTTTAGCAATAGAGCGTCACACAAGTGAAGTATGGAGGCTATTCGATACCATACGTATTGAATTTGGAAAATTTGCTAATATTTTGAGTAAAACAAAATTAAAATTAGAGCAAGCTGGTAAAGCTATAAGTGATGCTGAAATTAAAACAAAAATTATTAGCAATAAGTTAGAAAATATAGATCATCAAAAAGATGAGAATCATCTATCACTAGCATCAACAAAAGTGCATAACGATATTCTGCTGAGTCCAGAGTATACTGATCAAGATGATGAATGACTTATATTGAGTATATAAAATTCATAAATTTGACAAAGGCAGTTGAATTGCACTTGAGTGAAAAATATCCTTTATGTTACCGTAAATAAAAGTCAGTTGTATTTGAAGTTGTCTGTATTTTGATCTAATTACTTTTAAAGTAGAATAAGTTAGAATAAGCACAGTAATCGGAATTATTATGTAATGGTCTCATATTTATGGTAAAAAGACATAATTAAGTGGCACTGTGAAGTTAGTGAGTTGATATTGAAAAATGTATGTCACTGTTAAGTGAGATAATTTGCATTTCGGAGTGGAAATCGGGATTTATAATTTTGGAGAATTTTTTTTAAATATCGGCAAGATATATAAGATATATAATTCTACCAGTGTAATAAGAATAAAAAGAAAAAGCGTTTAGTCAGGCATGTTAAAAGATTGGTAGTATACTGAAATATAGCCAAAAAAACCTGATCAAACGATCTAAAAAGACTATATGAGCGTGAGTAAAAACAATATTTCTTAAAAAGCTTTTCAGCCTTGAGATGCAAAAAATAAATACGTATATGCACAGATATTTACTAATACCACAAGTCATGCTATTGAAAGATTCAATTAGTTCAAGTAGATGAAGGTTTATAAGTTTATGCTCAAAGTGACATAATAGCTAATTCAATAAGCGAATTTAAGTATGTGATATAAAAAGCTGTGGATAAATATAACTCCTATAACCTCATCAATTAATAGATTTTTTAACAACTTTGTTTAGAGTATATAAAATTATTTTCAAGTATTTCTAGTTGAGTCCATTATCTTCTATATAAGAATCTGTTTTGAAAGCGTTTAAGGTTTTGCACCATCGCACTCTTAGATATCCCCGCCATCCGCTATGTACTTCATATAACAGTACTAAACCAAGATTATTTGTGGTTAATATGATGCTTTCTACCTTTTCCTTTCTTATAAGCATCATATCATTTAAATCATTTTTTAAGTGCTTCTTTAGAGGCTGACTGAATAATACCTACAATTTGTATTGGTTTTTACCAACTTTTTCCCTTACAAGTTTATCAACGTATCATGAATCTCCAACATACTGGCTGTTCTTACCATCTTAGCTCATTATTTCATCACCGCAAAAACATGTGCTTAGAGGTTCAAATAGATAATTCCTCTTGTGTTTTACGATTGTAGCTTAGTTACGTCTCTTATGATTAAGTTGTTTTGATTTTATATCTAAATCTTTAATAATTACTTATTACTTCTATAATGCTGTCGAAGATAAAGAATGTAGATTAGTTAAGTACTGCAAAAGGTAGTACAATATATTTATAATAAATGATTATATGCAATTATAATCAATTGAGTGAGTGTTCAATATATCATTTAGTACTTACTGTTTTATATGAATATACAAAAAATAAGCTTTAAATTTAACTTAAAAAAGATATTTGTTTATTGAAATGGGACTGAAAAATTATAATAATAACTTACATCAATATTAGAGAGTTACATTTATTTATTTAACTCACTTTAATGGGCTATGTGATTTAGGTTATTTATTCTATCTTTTTTTAGATTTTAATAATATATACCAGAATTTAGAAGTAAGATTTAAGATCATTTAATAGAATTTTATGACTGGTCATAAAATTTTGTTGTATATTTTTTAGTCTTATAACCTGTATAATGAGAATAAAATCTTTTATATTGTCCATTTGCTTTTAATAGTTCTGTGTGAGTTCCCTCTTCTATAATCTTTCCTTTAGAGATAAGATATATTTTATCTGCGTTTTTAATTGTTGATAGTCTATGTGCTATTATGATAGTTGTTCGCCCTTTCTTAAGATTTTCAAGTGCAGATTGTATTTGATTTTCTGATATATTGTCTAAAGAGCTTGTAGCCTCATCTAATAGTAATATTGGAGCATCTTTTAGTATTGCGCGTGCTATGGATATTTGTTGTTTTTGTCCTCCGGAAAGCTTAGCTCCTTTTTGTCCAATTTTTGTATTGTATTGATCGGTAAGATTCATTATAAAATTATGAGCTGACGCTAATTTTGCTGCTTTTATAACATCGTTGTCAGTAGCGGTAAGCCTACCATATCGTATATTCTCCATAACATTATCATCAAATAGCATTGTTTCTTGGCTTACAAGTGAGATGTTGTCACGCAAAGTTTTTATTTTGATAGATCTTATATCATAACCACTTATCAGAATAGTTCCCTCCTGAGGATCGTAAAACCTTTCTATCAAATTGAATATGGTTGTTTTGCCTTGTCCTGATGCGCCAACTAGAGCGATAGAACTATGTTCGTGGATTTTCATTGATAAAGAATCTATTACTTTTCTTTTATCAGGATAACTGAAAGATATATTTCGGAATTCTATATCATACTTTTGTAATTGAATGTTTTTTGCTGTTTCTTGATCGTAAATTGTTGGTTTTTCATCTAAAATATTGAATAATCTGCTGCTCAATGTAATCATTGTGTTGAATGCATTATTAAAAGACGAAATAGATTTGAGTGGTCTATAGAGCATTAATAACGCAGTAATAAATGAAAAGAATGTGCCTGGAGTTGTTTTATTTTGTATTATACTATATCCTCCATACCATATAACAGCTGCAATACCAATTCCACCAACTGCTTCCATTACAGCTGATGGAATGGGATTGATTAGCGTATATTTTTTATATAGTGTAAAAAGATTATTCATAATTTTGTTGATACGTGAAATTTCATGCTCTTCGCGACAATAGGATTTTACTATATTTATGTTTTGAACGCTTTCTTCTAACTGTATTGTTAATTCTGTCATTTTTTCTTGCATTAGATGCATAAGTTTTTTTATTTTACTACCGATCGACATTATGGGTTTAAATGTAACGGGAAATACTAATAATGCTAATATAGAGAGACTAATGCTTTGATAAAACATAACGCCAATCAATCCAATAATTGTCATTCCATCTGATATGGAGCTAGTCAGTATGTTGCATACACATCTGCGTAAAGTATCTGCTTCATTTATAAATCGAGAGGTAATGCCTCCAGATTGGTAATGATGAAAAAATTCTATATCTGATCTCATTATATGAGTAAAAAGATCAGATTGAATATGCATTACAACATGTTGCCCTATCATCTGCATGATCATTGTTTGATAGAATGTTGCAATTCCTTTAATTAATGTGATTATCACAACAATAAATGGAATAATAGTAAGCATTGTTTGATCTTTTTTTAAAAAAACATCATCTAATACTGGTTTCATAAGCCACGCACTAATTGCTGTTGCGGTAGCGACAATTATCATGCAAATTAGCACTAGAATGATAGGCTTTTTCTGATTTGAGATATACGCTGTATATAATCTCTTCAATATCTCGTAATTGCTTTTTAGAGTAAAGTGAGTAGTTCCAACATCAAATTGCTCTCGTATGGCATTACTAAATTTGTTGTCTTTCATTGAATTATATTTTTTGTTATTTCTTAAATATTTGATTTGCAGATTATTCAGTATATTTATATAGTGTAGTATTTTTTTCTATTACTAATTATTATTACGTTGTGCGCTTCAATGTGTGATCTTTTTCCAAATCTTAGTTAATAATGATTCTTCACTATGATTTTGTGTTTTTCCATTCTGTATTTCTTTATGAGCAGAATGAGTAGAAGTAGTGGTAGGTTTTTTATCATAATAAGGTTTAGTATTTCTTTTAAAATATGATTTTTTGCTGTACCTATCAGCATTCTCGCGATCTCTTTTATGAGTTTTCCTTTTTGTTTCGTCTATAGATGGGGTATTTGATGTTGTCTCTTCACTCTTTTTGTTATGAGTACTCTGTTCAATATATTTGCATCTTGCGCCAGATTTTTGAGTATTTTGCTGTGTAATTTCATATGGCATATCATCTATTTTTGACATTGGTAATGATTTAGCTTTTGTCTCTTCCAAATTTTTTACTTCTAAGAAAAAGCCATCAATTCCAACGATTTCGTCTATGGTGAAAATGATTTTTACGTTTAAATCTGCTGATATCGTGCTTATCTTTTCTTTATGATTATTGAGTAAATTTAAAATCACATCCTTTGAAGCTGATATTTCGAGATAACAATCGCGACTATCTCTATCTTGTATCAATTGAATTTCATTGCGTATTGCTCTCAATATTACTAGTGCTGTAGGTTGTGTAGCTCTATGATAACCTTTTCCTTGACATGCGGAACACTTTGAGAATACGTTGTCTATGAGATTGTGCCGCATCCTTTGTCTGCTCATTTCCATAATGCCAAATTCACTTATCTGTCCTATTTGTATCCGTGCGCGGTCTTTAGATATCGCTCTTTGCATCTCTTTTTGTACTAATTCTCTGTTTTTTTTCTCTTCCATATCGATGAAATCTATTACAATTAGTCCAGAAAGATCGCGTAATTTGATTTGCCTTGCTAATTCTTTTATTGCTTCAAGATTTATTTTTAGTGCTGTGTCTTCTATATCTGCGGTATTTGTAGATTTTCCAGAATTTATATCAATTGCTACTAACGCCTCTGTGTGATTTATTACTATATATCCTCCAGATTGGAGATATACTATATTGTCATATAATTTACTAATTTGTTCCTCAATATTGTATTGACTAAATATTGGTATAGGTGAGTTATGCTCAATAACTTTGTGTGCATGTTTAGGTAGCAGTAACTTTAAAAAATCCTTTGCTGTGTGGTATGCATCTTTTCCAGAAACTATTATTTCATTCACTTCGGAATCATATGTGTCTCGTATGCACCTTTTTATGATATCACATTCTTCATACAAGAATGTTGGAGCTTTGGATGAATTTATATTGTTTTTTATATTCTCCCACACTCTCATTAAGTATGTAAAATCTCTTTTTATTTCAGTAGCTGTTTTATTGATACACGCAGTTCTAATCAAAATTCCTTCAGTTATATTCTCTTCTTCTTTAAGTTTTTTTAATATCTCTTTAATTCTTTGTTTTTCTCTATTATCAGTAATGCGTTTTGATATACCTTCAAAATTTCTTGCATTAGGCATTAATACAGAATAACGTCCTGCTAATGATATATTTGTTGTACATGATGCGCCTTTATTTCCTCGTTCTTCTTTTGCAATTTGTATTAGAAGCTCTTGATCACGTTTTAGTACATCTTGTATTTTATATTTTTTATAAAATTGTTGTAACTCATTGTGATGTTTTTCCATCAAATAGTTGATTGTTTCATCAGGTGATAAAGATGCATTGTCTGTACAAATGTTCCGTTTATCTTCTTTTGTTTGATTTGCTGGCACCTCTTCCTCATTTAAAATTGAAGTAGGTATTTGTGACATAGATAATTCTAAAACTTCTTTTTTATGATTTTCAAGTAAATTATCTAATATTTTTTTATCCTTCTCTGGTAATATGTAGTCTTCGAGATGTATTTCAGAGAAAGGAAGGAACCCATGTTTTTCTTGTCCATAATTGACAAATGCTGCTTGTAATGATGGTTCTATACGCACAATTTTAGCTAGGTATATATTACCTTTGATCGATTTTTTAATATTATTTTGATAATCAAACTCTTCCACGCTATCATTTTCACACAGAACCAATCTTACTTCCTCTTTATAGAGAGAATCTATTATTATTTTTTTTGACATTTTTTCCTCAAGATGACCTATGAGTATGATTTATTATAATCATACAATATTGTTTTATTTATACTTTAAATACTTCTTATCTATATCTACGTTATAAATCTTTTACCCATTTATATTTTTGTATTTTATAGAATATATGTTCACTTACATTTTTTTAATATTTGTTTTTGTCATTTATTTTAGACTTTAATTGTAATCTACTCTCAGTACTATGCGATCTCGCATTGCTGATACAAATTCATAAGTAGCTGCAATTCAATTGAATATTTACTAATATTGTCTACATAAGTTGTTTATATTAAGCACCTGTATGATGTCAATAGTTGATTGACTAAGCATATACAAATTTATAAAACGATATTTTTTTACTTAATATATTTTGTTGTATTATATTATTATATTTGCTGTGTGTTGGTAGATTTTTAAAATTATTTTTTAAAAATTTAAAAATAATTATTGACTCAGAGACTGAATTATAATATATCTGTTCTTCATCTTTATCGTATCTTTTTTTGTTACACTCTATTTGTGTTTCTGGGGATACGTTCTGTTTTTGAAAAGTAAATGATAACAAGAAAAGGCGGTAGTAGTCTCTATTATCATATAGATTACTAACTGCAATTATTTTTTAATCGTCAGTTAGAGCAGATCAAAAATTGAGAGTTTGATCCTGGCTCAGAGTGAACGCTGGCGGCGTGCTTAACACATGCAAGTCGAACGCATGAAATTGGTGCTTGCACTGATTGAGTGAGTGGCAGACGGATGAGTAATACATGGGAATCTGCCTTGTAGTATGGAATAACTGCTGGAAACGGCGGCTAATACCGTATATTGCCGAGAGGTGAAAGATTTATCGCTACAAGATGAGCCCATGCGAGATTAGCTAGTTGGTGAGGTAATGGCTTACCAAGGCAACGATCTCTAGCTGGTCTGAGAGGATGATCAGCCATACTGGAACTGAGATACGGTTCAGACTCCTACGGGAGGCAGCAGTGGGGAATATTGGACAATGGGCGAAAGCCTGATCCAGCAACGCCGCGTGAATGGTAAGGCCTTAGGGTTGTAAAGTTCTTTTAGTGGGGAAAATAATGATGGTACCCACAGAAAAAGCTCCGGCTAACTTCGTGCCAGCAGCCGCGGTAATACGAAGGGGGCTAGCGTTACTCGGAATTATTGGGCGTAAAGAGTGCGTAGGTGGTTTTGTAAGTTAGAAGTGAAAGCCTTGGGCTTAACCTGAGAAATGCTTTTAATACTGCAAAGCTTGAGTTCTGAAGGGGATAGTGGAATTCCTAGTGTAGAGGTGACATTCGTAGATATTAGGAGGAACACCGGTGGCGAAAGCGACTATCTGGTCAGATACTGACACTGTTGCACGAAGGCGTGGGGAGCAAACAGGATTAGATACCCTGGTAGTCCACGCAGTAAACTATGAGTGCTAGGTATTGGGTCTTTGTGTCTCAGTACCCCAGCTAACGCGTTAAGCACTCCGCCTGGGGAGTACGACCGCAAGGTTAAAACTCAAAGGAATTGACGGGGACCCGCACAAGCGGTGGAACATGTGGTTTAATTCGATGCTACGCGAAAAACCTTACCAAGTCTTGCATAGTAGTTATATAGCCATGAAAGTGGCTAGTCGGTTCGGCCGGACTATTACAGGTGTTGCATGGCTGTCGTCAGCTCGTGTCGTGAGATGTTGGGTTAAGTCCCGCAACGAGCGCAACCCTTATCCCTAGTTGCCAGCGATTTAGTCGGGCACTTTAGGGAAACTGCCGGTGGTAAGCCGGAGGAAGGTGAGGATGATGTCAAGTCAGCATGGCCCTTATGACTTGGGCTACACACGTGTTACAATGGTGGTGACAATGAGCAGCAAGAGAGCGATCTGGAGCTAATCTCTAAAAGCCATCTCAGTTCGGATTGTACCCTGCAACTCGGGTACATGAAGTTGAAATCGCTAGTAATCGCAGATCAGCATGCTGCGGTGAATACGTTCCCGGGTCTTGTACACACTGCCCGTCAAGCCATGGGAGTTGGTTTTGCCTTAAGTGGGTGCGCTAACCGTAAGGAGGTAGCCCATCACGGCAAGGTCGATGACTGGGGTTAAGTCGTAACAAGGTAGCCGTAGGGGAACCTGTGGCTGGATTACCTCTATAAAAGACAATGTCTTTTTTAAATATGACTTCTGCCGTCTTTTTTTGTTACTTTTACTATATGTAAGTTTGCTATATGTAAGTTTGTATTTTATGCTTTTTGTAGCATTTTATTCTTGCTATAACTTATAAAATTTTTAATTTATAAAATTTTAATTTCTAAAGTTGATACCTATTTTAAAGTTGGTATACATATTATCGTTACTTTATGCTTTAAAAGCTTTGTGAATTGTTTGTAACGTTATGCGGATTCTTTGAATAGGCGTTCGATAGAGCAGATTATGTTATTTGTGTGTTCTATATATAATAACTTAAATTAGTTTAGTATTTTTTGGTTAGTGATAAATGAATACGGTGTACCTGTAAAATATTGTTTATACATAGATTTATACGTAGAAGATTTAGACGTAGAAAATTATACCAAAGATCGCATCGATGTCATTTTATTTTTTATATATTTTTTTATATATTTTAGTAGATATTTGTCTAATCTTGTTTAGTCGAATAACAAATATTACGAAAACTTCGATCTATAAACTAAAATTCATTAATTAGAATACAATAATACAATAACACTGATACAATATAAAGTATTGTTGTTTTGTATTAAATAATATAGAAAGGTAAGTTATTTATTATAGTTATATCGAATCTTATAATTTTCTTATAATTTAATTTACCGTTTGGTATGTCACGAAAAGCGATTTCAAAAAGCAATCCAATACATCCGCATGTTACACCAATGATGCAACAATATTTGACCATCAAAAATGCACATAAAGATTACTTACTCTTTTACAGAATGGGTGATTTTTATGAATTGTTTTTTGATGATGCAATTATTGCGTCTAAAGATTTAGAAATAATACTAACAAAACGTGGACAGCATATGGGCATTGATGTTCCAATGTGTGGTGTACCTGTACACGCACGTGAAATGTATTTGCATAAATTAATAAAAAAAGGTCATTGTGTAGCTATTTGTGAACAACTTGAAAGTCCTGAAGAAGCTAAAAAGCGTGGATATAAATCAGTGGTACATCGTGAGGTGACGAGAATTATTACGCCTGGTACAATCTTTGAAGATACTTTATTGGAATCGAAAGAGCATAATTATTTGTGTTGTTTGTATGAATTTAGTGGAAAAATCTTTATATCATATACTGAAATTTCATTAGGAATATTGAATAACATATGTGTAGATTATGCAAATATTGATGCAGAGATTAGTAGATTAAAGCCGCGCGAAATTATAACTTCAGAAAAATTAGCGTGCAAGATGAATCTTCATATGAAATATAGCGATTGTTGTATTACGCCGATTGCAGAAAATCTGTATGACTACACTAGAAACAGAGAAAAAATATGTAAATATTATTGTGTAGAGTTTATAGATGGTATATGCAATTTGATTGAGCCAGAAATTATTGTTCTTGGAGTATTGTTGGAGTATTTGATGTATACCCAAAAAAGTAATATTCCAAAATTACCATTTCCAAAAAAAATATCTTG
>NZ_JAJBJC010000192.1 GCF_021811825.1 Candidatus Anadelfobacter sociabilis
GGGGTTATGGAGAGGAAAGAATGAAGAAACGAGAGCAATTATTGAAAAGATATAGAAAAAGATAGCTTTGTAAAGAGTGAGTGAATTTTGGTATTTGATGGATAATAATTTTAATATATTTGAAAGTGATTTTTAAGATTTTTATTTTTTGAAAATTTAAAAATTAATTTTATGAACTAACAAAAAATCTTAGCATTATTTTCTATAGAAGAGACAATTGAGGATGATATATCTAAACCAAAGCTAATTAACATTATAAATTATAACAAATTGCATGAAAAGGGAAATTCAAGCATTTCGATGAATTTAGATAAAAGTGAATGAAAATATATTCCTTATCAAGCAAAATTCAAGTACACAAAATAATGATCTAAAACAACTATTAATATATTATTTTCTTCCTAACGATTATCCTCGATCAGTGAATAATGGATATTTGAAATTTACACTAATGTCAACTACAAGTGCATTTTGAGTTACATTATTATCTTTTATATCAACACAGGCACTATTTGTTGCATTAGGATCAACAATTACACAAGCAACTTTATATTCAGCTGCGTTTACTTGGGTACTAAAGGACGGAATTGGCCAACTTGGAGGTATAATATTTGCTGCTAAATATGGAAACAGTTTCGATGAAGAAGTTAAAAAGTGGAGATTTATGTGAATGCTTCTTTTAAATGCTGCAATTATTATTGAAATGTTCACACTTAAATTTCCAACTGCCTTTATTTATATTGCTTCATTAGCTAATATTTGAAAGAGCATAACAGTGTTAGGTTCTTCAGCAACAAGAGCTAGTATTAATTTACATTTTGCTAAATAATAACAATATTGGAGATATTGCTGGTAAAACAGTAACTCAATATACAACAGCATCACTACTCGGAATGGCAGCTGGGTTATTATAGTTTCCAAGATTATAAATATTTCATCAATAACAACAATTGTTCCATTATTTACTGTTCTTAGCATAATAAATGTTGGTTGTTGATATCTCAGTACGAGAGTAGTTGATGAGAATCATTTCAATAGGCAAAGGCTATATTTATTCTATAGAAGATATATCAAAAATTTAGAAGCAAATAATAGAAATTTAAAAGGTATTCATCTTTTATAACTAAATATAGATCCTCTTTATTCTCTTGATATCAAAAGCATAAATAGTCAAGAAATTTTTACTCTTCCAACAATTTTAAACAAAAATATTAATTCATTTTGTAAATTTGGTCACTATTCATTAGCAGGTAAAATCTTATTTCTAAACATTAAAGATAAAATACACAATCTTAATTGCTCGAACAACAAAGACATTGCATCATTTTTACTAAAACAAGCACGAGATAATTCTCGAAACTTTACATATTTCATCGAGCAATCACACTCCCTTCTATCATTCTTACCAACAAGCAGAATTCATACAATTCATCTTAACTTATCAGTTTCTATAACAAACGAGCAGTTAATTAAATCTTTTATCTTCTCAATAATTCTTGATGATCATTTAAGCTCTTGAACAGTAAGTTTAGATTTGAATTCTTATAGAATCCTTCCTTAATATCAAAAGCTGTTGATGATGCAGAAGCCTACTACAACTCCTTTGATTTTGATCAGTTCTTCAAGAGTATAAGAGAAGCCCAAATAAGCTTAAATACCTTACACATTGATAAAGGCAAAAATAGATATATAGTTCAGTAGTTTTCAATCTTCTATAAAGCCTCCGGGGTTTTGGGGTTTTGGGGTTTTGGGGAATTAAAAGATTTATATAAAAATGTAAAAAATGACTTATCTGTATGCAAATCTTAACTGTATTAGTCAAGATTGAATCTTACAGACAGTACAACTAAAGAAGAAAAATCTTATCTGAATTTACACTTAATCC
>NZ_JAJBJC010000022.1 GCF_021811825.1 Candidatus Anadelfobacter sociabilis
CTAAAAACTATTGCTAAAAGCAAAAATCTCAAAAGTGCAGTATTGCTATTTGATCCACATACCTCATCTCCTTTTGATTCTAAAAAACAATTTCGCCGCTTATATAATCAGGAAGATGTAATAAAATTCATTTCGGCGTACAAAAATCTGGTTTTTGACTTTGAGAATTTTTTGTTACACTCTTCTATTAAAAGACTCCCAAACATTGCTGACCTTTATCAAATCAATATATGTAACTGACTTAACGACCAACTTAAGGATTTAGTGTCTATTTGGTGTTTTTTTGTATTTTTTACTTTTATGATGATAAAAGTAACTATATAGGATAGTAAAAGCAATTGAAATAACTATAATGCCTATAGTTAAAATATGTATGTGATGTTTTATCTTATCTGCATTATCTCCTATAAAAACACCAAGCAATAGTATTATCGTGACCCATATTCCACCTCCTAAAGCACTGTATAAGCAAAATAACTTGATATTCATTCTTGCCAATCCTGCTGGAAATGAGATAAAGTGCTTCACTCCAGGTATTATGCGCCCTATGAATGCAGAAAATGGACCATGTTTTTCAAAGAAGCTTTCTATACGCTTTAATTTTTTGTCATCTAATAAAAAATATTTGCCATATTTTATAATTATTTTTCTTCCAAAGTAATATGCGATAAAATAATTTAGTAATGCTCCTCCTATCGTGCCAATGATACTGAAAAATAAAGTAATCCAAAAATTAAACTCACCTTTTACAATTAAGTAACCCGCAGGAATCAAAGTGATTTCACTTGGTATAGGAACAAATGTTCCCTCCAAAAATGTCATCACAAATATGCCTATATATCCCAAACTAGAAACAAAACTCACTACAGCATTAATTATCGTTTCAATCATCTTTTATCAAAGTTCTATTAATTAGTACACGAAAAAATAAGTGTGAAAATTTGCACTACTATAATACTTACTAAATTTGGATTTAGATCGAACAAATTGGTCCCATTATATAATAACTTCACCATATTTGTCACTTATAAATTGGTAATTTGCTACAATAATGTAATGATGCCGAAAAATGTTGCGACAATGTTTACAGATTGTTTTTTTATAGTATCATTCCAGAGAATTATTTTATTAAAACGAATTTCATTTAATATAAATATGCTACCACTTGTAGATATTGCAGTAGTAGGTGCTGGACCTAGTGGGCTTTTTAGCGTCTTAGAAGCTGGATTATTCAAAATGAATTGCTGTATTATAGAAAATAATTATATCTCTGGTGGGCAATGCTCTATGCTCTATCCGGAAAAGCCTATATATGATGTACCTGGCCATAAATCGATTATCTCAAGAGATTTTATTTCACTATTAAAAGCGCAGATAGCACCATATGATCCGATAATTTATTACAATCATAATGTGAAGCATATGGATAGGTTGATAAATCATGATAGAGAAATTGTAGAATTATGTGCGTATAATAATGATGATGGGAGTGAACTTCGAATTAAAGCACATGCAGTAATAATTGCGATTGGTGGGGGAAAATTTATTCCAAGACGTCCTGAAATTGTTGATATATATAATTTTGAAGGTGAAAGTGTATTTTATTCAGTGCAAGATAGATCTATTTTCACAAAAAAGCGGGTTGTACTTGCTGGTGGTGGAGATACAGCTATAGACTTTGCGCTAGATTTAAGTGAAGTTGCTGATAAAGTTTATATAGTACATAGACGTGATAATTTCAGATGTGTACCAGAAGGGCTTTCTAAATTGTGTTCTATTGCAGAAAATTCTAATAAAGTTGAATTTGTTATACCATACCAACTTTCGGATCTTATAGGTGATAAAGTAACTAAAAAACTTGTAGGTGTCATAGTGAGTAACACAACTACTCAAGAAACAAAAATACTAGAAGCTGATATGTTAATACCATGCTTCGGATTGTTAAATGATCTAAAAGATACAGCTAATTGGGGTGTAAAATGTTCGGAAAATGGACAAAATATCATTGTTAATCATCTCACTATGGCAACGAATGTACAAAATATCTATGCTATTGGAGATATAGCGGTATATGAAGGAAAGGTTAAATCTATTCTTGGTGGTTTTTATGAAGCAGCAAGAGCGTGTAGAGCCATATATGCATCACTTTATCCTAATAATACTATACCTTCTAACTGCTCAAGGGGTAAGTGATAAAAATAATATAAATGTATGCGTACAGATAGCGTTGTATATGTATCGGATTTAGTAGGGTTTATTGAGTTTTAAAATTCTGCTTACTAATTTAATTTAATGAGCTATGATGAAGGTTATAGATTTTATTGACAGCAAGTATATATTGATGTGTAGCCAACAACATTCAGTATAGTATGAGTCTTGAAGGGTTTTGAAAATGGAAAGTGATTATGTGATAGATAATATTATTGTTTCTGGTACACTTTTATTTAAATTTAGCGCTATAGATAGTTGGGTGCACAATATTTCCTTGTGTTACACATAAATTCTAGTATACGGAGTAAAGATGTATCATAAATTTCATGAATAATATCTTTTATAATTATATAAAAATATTTGATAAAAAATTGTATCAATAATACAATCAATCGCCTGCAGCTTTTATTGCTATATGAAATAATTAAATTTATTGTACTATTTCTATTAATAATAGTTATAATATGGATATGAGTTAATATCGATATTAGCGAGTAGAGCAAAAATTATTTTTAGTAATGATGCCGTTCTATTGATAAAGGTTATCCAACCTCTTATAGCGTGTTAATCTAAAAATGAATACTAAAAATGAATATAATAAAAATATTGTTGCTAAGTATTGTATAATAAAGCAATCTTTATAGATATAAGTAAAATCAAAATAAAATTAGATGAAAGAAAATGATATTTTTCAGTATGGTATAGACCACAATATAGATACCTCTTGCTATAGACCTTCAGTTGGGATACTGCTTTTTAATTGCAATAAGAAGGTTTTTATGGGTGAAAGGATTGGAACAAATAACAGAACATTACAAATGCCACAAGGTGGCATAGATGAAGGCGAAACAGCAGAAGAAGCTGCAAAGAGGGAATTGCATGAGGAAATTGGTACGAATAAAGTTGAGATTATATATAAGTCATCTGAACTTTATCACTATAAATTTCCCAATCCAATTCAATATGATAAGATTTGCTATATAGGGCAAATCCAACAATGGATTTTAGCGTATTTTTTAGGTACAAACGATGATATCAATATACATTGTGCAAACCCAGAGTTTAGTAAGTGGTATTGGATAAAGATAGGAAGAGTGATTAATAGTACAATAGGATTTAGAAAAAAAATATACAGCGCTGTAGTAGCGGAATTTGAGCCTATACTGAAATACTATGATAAACAATAATTTATGGTTCTAGTGTGGATAAAAGATTACTTATGTTATATTGATGTAACAAAAGTTTATATAACAAAGCTGATATTTTATGTGGAGGAATCGGATAAGAGGTTGGGTAGTGGTTATTGTTTTCCACAAAACTTCAAAAACTACCACTTAATGCTATACGAAACATTAACGAAAGCAGGAGTTTAATACACAATTTATTCCAAAAATGAACTAGTAATAGTAAATAGTCATAGATAAGGATCAATAATAAATAGATACACAAGCATTTGTTAGTTTTGAGTATTTTTTTAAATATCAGCTCACTTGAAAATTAAATTATCTTCTACTTGTTATTTTTTATTCAAAGATTAAAAATATTGATCAAATAATCTTGAATTATAAATATGATCGGTATTTCTAAATTTTTCTATCAATGTAATTATCTATTGTTTTAATACACATCTAAAAACGCTTGATAGATTGCAACATTTAGATCTTTTCACAGACTCCTTAGGAAAATTTTTTGTATAAAACTCAATTGTATAACATACATTCACATATGTTTTATGCTGTACACATTAGGATGGAATTACTAGATTTCTCCTATCATCTTATTTAATTCAGTATATTGTGTGATATCAAATGAGCAAAATACAGAAGTGTTTTCTTGTTTTATAAGAAATGCGTGATAGCTTTTATCATAATTTTTTAACTTAGTGAATTCATAATCACTTAAATCTAATGCTTTTTGAGTTTTTTTATCTGCCAATCTATCACTTAATAGTAACTTTGTAGTAAAATTACGCATACAAATATCCCACATATCCTGTTTTAGTATATTTTTCTCAGTTATACTTGCTAAAAGAATGGCATTTCTTTTCGATAAAGTGATGAGCAAATTCTCTATTGTCATTTTATTATATTCATATTGAAAAAGAAAATTTGCATTATTTAATGCTATAATTGTTGGCTCTTTATCTAGATTCATTGCTATACTTGCAAGTAATATGCTAATTAGCAATTTTACCTCATGGATATTTTTTTCCAAGGAGCTTATATCGATATTTACGATTTTCTTTTGATATATATCTTTTGGTATTTTTTGCTCAGAAAAAAGATTTGTATATACGTTAGAATTAAAAAAAGATATCAATTTTTGTATCGTAGGATCTTCATTTTGTGCTTCATCTAGTTTAAATTTTTCTAAATATTCTATTCTTTTTGTAGCAATTTTTTCAGATATGATATGGTCTAAAACATTTGCTACTTTTTCTTCTTCTTGGTTTGGAGATTTGCTATGTAGTAAATCTCTTGTTAATGTTGTTACAAATAACGATTTTTGATTATAGAAATTTGTTTCTATGTCTAGAATATCTATTTTTATTGGGCAGTTATCTATAGATCGTATAATGATTTTGTTGACTATTTCATCTTCGAAACTTTCAATGAGATCTTTGCGCTCATTTTCAATAAAAATTGATATTATTCTAGGATTCAATCTAGTAGCTTGTGCAAGCAAAAATCTATTAATAACTCTGGCTTCTGCACTATTAGTACCATAAATCAATGTATTGCCATTATCCTTTTCATGATGAAAATTAAAGAAGTATGGCATACCATCTACAGATCTTATCACTGTAATGGGCGCCCCCCACTTACTTCCATGAAATGAACCGATTTTTTCATAGTGTATTAGAGAAAAATTACATCCATATTTGACATTATTATACGATTGACGTGTAATAAGGCGAAAATTACCAGGTATTTGGCTGAAGAATACGGTAGCCATATTTAAATCTTCACGTATTAATGATACTCCTATTTCTTTTATAACTTTATGAAAATTTGCTACTTTATATTTTAAATTTATTTCATCAGTACCATATAGCGTAATAGTGATCTGTTGTTCACAAAAATTTCTTTGCTTTTGTTCTCCAGACGATTGTAAAATCTGCCCTAGATTAAGTAGGTTTGCTATTTTTTCGCTATTAGACATACGATATGTCTTCATATGTTCATTGAACATTTTTGTAGAGTCATTTTCTGGCGATAATACAATTGTCTCAGTTAGCATCATTTCTTGTTGAGTTTGTAATATTCTCTCTATAAGTTGAGACTCTAAGTTATATGGATATTTCATAGTATATACTATAACATATCTTTTTTGATACCCATCACCACTAAAAATCATGTTATTAAAGTTATATTTTATACTCAAATTAGTAGCAATTTGTTCAGAAGCATCGCACTTAAGTAAAAAGATTTTTTTATCATTTAAGTGCAATATCTTATAAAAGAATGATATTAGCTCTGAAATATATTTATTTGATTCAGAGTCAATAGTAATATTTAGTACTTTTGTATCATATATCTCGAGTGCTGAAGAAAATTCTTGAACAAATGAATCTAGTATACTATGTGCTTTATCCAAAATTCTTAGACTTTTAGATGATAGTGCATTAAATAATGGAGAAGTAAGAATATTTTTTATTAGATTTGTATCTTTTAATCCTTTATGTATCACAGTTATATATAAGGTATTTACTAGTTCTTCTTTAAATTTATTTGCTATAATCCATTGATGTTCTATAGATGATGCAAATTGCGAATTAAAGTATCCTTTTAAGGATATATCTTTCCTATCGCGCATCACATGCATATAAATTGCTAGGTTTGGATCGATTAATGTATCTTCCAATACTGCTCTTATATAATTTCTAATTTCATGTTGTGCAGAGATATTTTTTATATTCGCGAAACCGCCGATCTTTATTACCTGTATTAATTCTCCATTTTTTGTAATTAATGTATGTTGGTTATAATGGCATGCGATTGGTATAATATTAGCTATAGTATGACTGATTTTTTGTGTAAAATCATTCGAAGTCTCAGTCATGGTATTGTTTTATTACATTTAGTTGATCGTAGTGCATAAGGATACTATCTTTGGTTTAGTTTTGCAATATATGATCAAGAACAAATATAATAACTATATAGATCTTTGTATGTATTTTGTAATAATTAGTGATAATAATGAATGAAGGAATATATCTGATCCTTCTCTGTAATACATATTAATATCGTATTTTAAGTAACTAATCATCATGATTTTTAAAATATTTGCTGATACCATGAGCAGTTTTATTCCAATGATATGGTTTTGTAATAATTTGAAATATTGCCAAAAATGCAGCAATTGAGTGAAGTAGTGAATAACAGCAAAAATTACAAGATAAAAGTATTTTTCGAATTTTAGTTTTTTCATCTATAGATATCCAAGCGTTTGCAAATGATATTGCGATGCCACTTATGATGTTTATAAATGTAATTATTTTGGAAAGAAAAATGACTATTGGACTAAGATGTTCAAATGTTATAACATCTAGAGTAGTGAGTATAGTAAATGTAAACAACAATGGGGATAATATCAATCCCATTTGTGCTATACCCATCATATAACTAAAAGTTATAAAACTAGAGAATTTTAATGTTGAAAATGTGTTAATAGGATTGCGCATATATACAATGTATGTTATGATATGTCCCTTAATCCAGCGACATCTTTGTTTGAGCCATGATTTTATTGTTAGTGGCGCTTCTTCTTCTGTATCACTATCCAGCATCTCTATTCTTAATTTTTCCATTGTAATTCTCATACCTAATTCAGCGTCTTCTGTGACATTATAATCATCCCAACCTCCTATATTACGTAATATATGCGTTCTAAAATGATTACTACTACCTCCAAGTGGTATAAAAGAACCAATTTTACGTAATGATGGTAACAAATATAAAAAAAGCACTCGATACTCTATATCGAACATTTTAGTAATCCAATTTTCATCTCGATTGTAGTAAGATAATCTAGATTGTAGACAAAATATATCTGGATTATTTAGAAAAATGTTTACTGCTTTTTTTAATTGATCTATTTGTGGTTTATCTTCAGCATCGAAGATTGTTAGAAATTCCCCGTATACATATTTCATAGCAAAATTACAAGCTCTTGCTTTTGTTTTGGGGATACCATAAGGAATTACAATAACAACAAAATATTTAGGTAAATTCATTGTATTTAGTTTTGTTCTCAATTCAAAATCATCTTCTTCTACTATTAGAAGCGCTTGTAGCTTATCTACTGGATAATCTATTTTTTTAATATTGTTGATAATATTATCTATTATATCTACTTCTTTATATAGAGGAATGAGAATAGAGTAATAAGGAAAAAATATATCATCTCTTTTTGCAATAAAACCTTTATTAAATCCTAAGTTATTTTTTATCAAATAAAGACTGTTTTTTAGCAACAAGCTTTTTATAATTAACAATAGCAGGAGTATTGTATTTCCAATTAATATGAAAAACATCATAGTTAATTCACGATTCACTGATAGTCCATATGTTAAGGATGCTATAGTGCATAATATAAAAATTTGCTGCCATATTGTTAATAGTGGTTTAGCGCAGAATGCAAGTGGTCTGTATTTATTGTTTAAGGAATATTGTGAAACAAAATACTCTCCAGTTATTCCTTCGCTTAGTTGATGATCACTATTATCTGATACGTGAGGAAGAATGTATTCTTGTGGATGCTTAGGTAATTTTTGATAAGTATCATTATCACAAAAAAGCTTGATTTTTGATATGCCCTTTTTGCTTTTACTCAACAATTTCTTTCGGAATATATTTAAACATTTTATTATTACTTGTTTGACATCCCTAATACTTATATTTTTATTTCTTTTGTTTTTTTTACTAAATTTCTTTCTTAGCAGAATCTTGTATCTGCAAATTTTCTCATTCATACAGCAAAAGCCTATATTCTTTATCCCACTACTGAAATATAATGCAGAAAATGTAAATAAAGTACAAAGATATTTCTACTAACCTAACATTTTTTCATATTTTTCCTCTTATATGTGCATTTTTAGGAGATTCATAATACAAACTACTCTTGATTCCGCAACCTGAAATAAAAGGAATTGCTATAAGAAAAATAATATTGACACAATGCAATAGTATGCTGCTTTTAATATGCTTTTTACTCATCACCAATCAATTCACCGAAAAATTTAAATCCTACATCACTAAACCTGGTTATATTACAATTATCATTAAAATAAATAAATGACCATAATTCATCTGGTGCAGTGTCATTGTTAATTTTATAACGTAATAAAGACATGCGAATATCGTATTTTTGTGTACAATCAGATCTTCCATTGTTATGAACTAGATCGTGAAAGAGAATGATAATTAGAGTATCAACCTCTTGAGGTTGCGCTGAGAGGTGGAGGTTTGAAAAGCTTTCAACATTTGTGCCATTTACTGCGGGCCCAGTATATTTTATTATATTGCTTCCTGCTGCTATTGTTGCTGCTTGAGAAAGATCATTGACTACTTGAAGCGATATACCTTCGGCAGCTGAGACAAGCGTATTATTAGAATATTTTATAGCATATTGATTATTATTATTCTTTATTATTCTAATAGTTATCATATCTGCAGCTCCTATACCGTTTCCTGCATAATAATCAGTTATATTTAGCATTACTTCTTCTAAAATGTAAAAATTATAATAATTATTACCACCTCCTCCAGTAACCTTGTAATTTCCAGATGTGCGGATATCGAATATATCATTTCCAGTTTGACCAATATAAGACGCCTGAGAATTGGTAATATTGTAATATATCGCCTCATCAACAGCTGCGACTGGTTGAGTGATATTTGACACAGTTTTTCCATAAATCAAGTTAACATATCCGTTTGCCTTAGAGAGATCAATCTGTGTTGCCTTCATTAAACTAGCATCCAGCATTAACTGTGGACTTCCACCATTAATAGAAAAATTTATAAAATCATCTCCAGTTGATTTTAATATAATGCTAGGACTGTAAAACAAAAATGCATCTGTTATCTTAATCTCAAAAGCTTTAATATTCTTGAAAATGATAGTATAATTCCCAGGTCCATCTGTCTTAGCATTTATATTGATTGAAATAAAATTACATCCACTATCTCCTGTGAGTGTTAAGCTCCTAAGTATAGAAATTGGAGGAGCGTTATTATCATATAACAATCCTATGTTTATCAGAGTATTATTCTTTATTTGTTCCAAAGTTACATCTTCATTGATATTTTTATCAAAAGTAATATTTGATATTTGTGAGCTTATTGTTGATAAGTTAATTACTAAAGTCTCTGCTATAAACGTTTTTATTTCTAAAACATCTATATTACTAGTACTGAGTACAGTATTCGCAGTGTTTGGAAATTGAACTAATGTTGGGGCATTTAGCACTAAAGTATTATTCGTTCCTGATAAGCTAAAAGAGTTTGTAGTGCTTAATGGGTTATTTGTATCGAGAACAATTCTATTATTGCTCGATCCTTGGATCTTTATTATAATGGGAACTGTAGATCCAACATCTTGATCATAAAAATTTAGGTACAGTGGCGCTACCATTGATAAAGTGGAGCTAACTGTTATACTTCCCATTTCTTTCGTTACTGAGACAATTGGTGTATTGGGGCTTTTATAAATACTCATTGTGTTTGGTAAAGCACTAGCACCTAAAGATATTGGTTGAGTTTTGTCAATGCTATCATAGACAACTTTTATTCCGCCAGTATTACGAATTGAATCAATACTTATTGACGCAGTTAACCCACTTATTGTGAGTGGTGCAGTAGATTCGTAATCTATTATCTTTGTTACTTCTTTTGGAAGTCCATTAGCATTAAATTTACCGTCTTTAATAACTTGAACAGACATATGATTTTTACCGTTTATAGAATTATAAAATAATTTAACTTATTAGTTATGGATTTTATGGATAAATTACTTAAGTTTAGAAGTAAGAAACGAGAGTAAAATAGAGCTTAATTATCTGTAGGAGAGGTGCTTGTTATATACAAGTTGCCTATCACAGCAAAGTTATATTGAGTAAAGTCATTCACTTCAGCGCAATCATCAAATGAAACTGCACGAATCAAATCATCAGGAATGTCACTATCTTTTTTGTAACATAGTAATCCCATTTCAACATGAGTTTTTTGATCTGCGATTCTTTTATAAAGAATAGGAATAAATCCATCTTTATCGGAAGATGGATTTATTTTTATATTTTTAAATGTATCTGTTGTAGGATTAGTTATAGAACCTCCAGTATATTCGATGAGTCTAGTATTCGTTTGTGTGATTGTCAATGGATCAACGATAGAAGGAATTGTTGCAATTATTACTTCATTTCCAGATGAAACCGGCTGATTGTGACCGATAGCAATATTTGCACTATTTGCCTCCATCCATATATAATTATTATATTGACAATTTTCTATTTTTAATGTGTCTCCATCGTTTCCAGGGTGAAAATTTTCTATTTTAATTGGGAGCGATTTACCACAATCTAATTGATATATATTTTGTACGTCACTAACATATTTTATATTCTTACTAGTGATATTATTTATATCGACAATAGTACTTAATGTTATGATACTTGTTAATGAGCTTCCTGAATTAGTATCTTTAGCAAATTTTAACAAACCTATGTGTACATATTTCCTATCTGAAAGGTCTAGATATACAAAAGGTATTACTGAATCTTTCGTTGCTGAAGATTGTAGTCTGATTTTCTGAAAATCTGTATTTAAAGGATCTATGGCATCACCCGTATATTGAATGACATTATTTGTAGCATTGAGCGTTCCTTCTAAACTATTAATACTGTATATTGATGTGGTACTATTGCCTATAACAGGCTGACCATCACCATTTATCATAAGGCCTATACCGTTCTTTGTCATATTGAGATTAGAGAAATTGATAATATCTGAAGTTGCATTAAAATCTAAAATTTCTAATCTTCCATCTGTTGCAGTACAATAATAATAGTAATTATCACCACCACCATTCCCCATTGCTCTAGTAACTCCGCCATTGCCAGTTTGAAAGATATCTGCTGATTTGCCACCATACATCGTTTCGTTTTTATTATTTCCTATTATGATGTTTGAGAACTGAGAAGATCCCCATGCTTCCTTTAATGTGTTATCAAATATTATGCGTGTGCTGCCTAAACATGATGATGCATTTACAGTATTGAAAGAATTAGTATTTGTTGTAGTGGGATTAATTGTATACTTTCCTTGGGTAGATCCACCACTAACATTCAATGTATTGATTGTATTATCTGCACTAACTGTTATAGTGCTATTGGATTGCATGCCTGAAGCGAGAATGATATTTAATGTATTAACATTTCTCACAGATATTTCATGATTTACTGAATTAGTAGATGCACTTATTCCGGTTATATTATATGTCAGTGACGTTTGCACTCCTGTTAATTGGAAAATATGTCCAGCAGTTTGATTTAATGGTACTTTAAAATTATTAATACTGCCAAGATACACAATTAATTTATTATTTGAACCGGTAACGCTGATTGCTTTACTTGCGGCTGTAGTTGAGGATAGTATTAGAGTACCAATTTGATTACTGAAATTAGATAGGGTTACGTTCTTTTGCGTTAATATTGCGTCTGTTATATCTATAGTGTCCAGATTTGTAAAGCTGTTGTTTGCAGGATCTATTGGTATTGCTGCGAGCGTAACGCCTAATATATTATTTACTCCAACAAATGCGATATTGTTATTATTCAGAGTATTTGTAGTAAAATATATTCCACTTCCCGATGAGAGAAATGTAGCTTTGACTCCGCGATTACCAAAGCCTACAGTAGCATCTGAAAATTTTAATGTAGCTGGTACATTAGACACAATATTCGAGATTTTTATTCCATCCTTAAATGTCGCGTTAATCGATTGATTACCAGTAATAATTAATTCTGTTATTAGTTGACTAATAACTCCTGAACTTATACCATCGAATATGTTTATTGTTGCACCAACACTTTCTATTGCAATTTTTGTAAAGCTAGATGTTCCTGTAAGATCTATAATAGGACACACTGCTATACCTTGTAATTTGAAATATATAGTGTTGCTCTGCTGTAACATGTTATTATATACTAATGTTAGTTTAGCATTAGCATTGGCGGTATTAAATAGATATATAATTGGATTAATACTAAGATTCTGAATTGTTAAAGCAGCAACAAAAGCGCTATTCTTTAAAATGCTAATATCAGAAAAGCCTGATGCATTTATAGTTGATGTGGATAAAACAGAATATTGCAATAAATAAATTTTTTGTACATATATTACTGCCGCAGAAGAATCGCCACTTAATGTTAATTGTATTTCTGATAATTTATTACTATTTCCTATCAAAATATCTCCCATTGTTATTGTCGCTGTCATGCCGAGAAAGATAGTTTTACCGTATACATCAGCAGTAAGATAATCCACAGATGTAGTCATCATCTTGTATGTGGTATATACACTGCTATTGTCATATTTACCAGTAGTATACCCCATATATAGCCAATATTCTAATCCTGAATTATAAATCTGGTTAACAGATCCTTTCATATTCGATCCCCTTATATAAGGTATTATCTCGGGATGATTCGATAAATAACTTTGTTCGTTATAATTCTCATTTGGAGAGAAACCCGATGCTATTCCTATTTTAACCCAATGATCGAATGCACTAACGCATACCGTTCCTTTTGCATTATTAAGACTTGTTTTTGTATAAAATCCTGCATCAAATATTGAATATAGAGACTCCAAAGGAATATTAACATTATTTATATGGTAACTCCCCAAGAGCTGAGAATTGGAAGAATGATAATAATTTTCCATAATTTTGTTGAAATTATTAATTAATATATTACTATCTATAGTTGAATAAGTGGTGTAATTGTACTACTTAATTATCTAAGAATCTATAGTATATTCACTAGTATATTAAAAATTTTGAATTCAATGAGAGTATAACTTTGTTATTTGCCTCTTTAGGTATTTTCAAATGCGACTCTTAAGGCTAGAACATATTTAAATTTGCTAAAATATCTACTTCTAATATGCAATTGTTTGCAAATCTTGCCACTAAACTAACACAATTATTAAATGCAATATAGATTTTTATAATAATTATAAAACCTCATTTCCAGAATTTTACATTTTCAATAATGAATCTATTCTTTGCTTATTAATTATTAATATTTTCCTGCAAATCTATTTTATTTATCTTTATATTATCATTAGTGTATATACACATTTTAGCTGCAATATTCATCGCTGTACGTACTATTTCTTCTGCAGATATTGTGATTACATGATATTTTAAAGCCTTTGCTGCTGCAAGCGCATAATTGCCTCCCGATCCTATCGCAGCTATTTCGTCTTCTGGCTCAACTACATCTCCAGTTCCGCTAATAATTAGAGTATTTTCATGATTTGCAACTATTATCATAGCTTCTAAACGTCTCAAATACTTATCAGTACGCCAATCTTTAGCTAATTCCACCGCAGCTCTTGTGAGTTGTTTTGGATATGTTTCTAACTTCGCTTCCAATCGCTCAAAAAGAGCAAATGCATCAGCAGTAGCGCCAGCAAATCCTGCTAATATTTTACCATTATCTAGTGTGCGTAATTTATTTGCTGTCGACTTCATTACTGCTGAACCTAAAGTCACTTGACCATCTCCTCCCATTGCTAACTGACCTTGATGGCGTACAGCTAATATTGTGGTACTATGCCATTTATCTTTATTTGATTGTTCCATATATGTATCACCATGATAAAAATTATGTCCCATTATGAAATAAGCACTATAAAAGAATATACTATATAATAATAGACTTTTAGTTATATATAAAAAACCAACTTAACAGTACATATTAAGGAATAATGATAAGTTTTAGTTTGAAAAAACTCGCCAACTATAATCCTCTCTGTTATAGTACAGAATTGTTATGAATAGCATATGTAAATAGATTTGTCTAATGACAGAAGAAAATAGCAAGAAAAATAGAATTGTACTAGGCTTGAAATTATCTACAAATAAAAAAGAGGGGGTAGGAAATATTACAACTCATGCAGTTCCAAAAAATGTTAAGCATGATGTAGTTTGGAGCAAGAAAGGGTCAGTTGTAGTTATTACAAAGAATGGTGATACTGCAAATAACATAGGTGATAGTAAAAATTCCTTAACAGAAGATGAAAAGATAAGAAGATTTAAGGCGTTAGAGTTAGCTGAAACAAATAGAATAAAGAAGAGCTCTGTAGATGATAAAAATCTAGAACTTCAAGTAGAAAAAGATAGATCTCTTATAGACAATCTAGATGAAGAATCTGAGCCTATAATTGAGGAATCATTAGCTTTGCATCAACAGAATGATATTTTTGATTTAGATGATAAAGATGTTATAAATTCAAATCTTTTGGAGCATAATGAGAATGCACAAGATAGGGATGTCTTGACAATAAAAGGGGAAGAAAAAGTAGAATCTTCTGATAATGAATGCGCTACAGAGGCAGAGGAAACGCCACAACAAAATATAGAGAATATAGAAAGTACTCATATACAAAAAAACATGAGCGCAATGCAGCTAAAAAGGCAAAGTAAAGTAAAAAATCTAGATATAAAATATAAAAAAGAACATCAGCTTGGTATAGTGGAAGGAGTTGCAGATGATTCTAATATCAACAAAGCATGCGATACAAAGAATGATACATCTATTCATGATGGTAATCAAAGTAATAACGAAAAAAATGAAGCTAAACATAATAAAGGCGCATTAGAAGGTCTATATAGAGCAAATGAAGAAGATACTGTTCATAAGAAGAAAGACATTGGATCAAAGAAACAAGATAAAGGAAAATTCTATACTAGTAAAAAAGCAATAAACAAATTTAATCCTGCGCAATTAGTGCAATTTGAGATGGAAAGCGAATATGGTGGTGGTGAAGTGGAAGTAGTGATTGATAGAAGGTCTAAGTTTAGCCAATATAAAAAACACAAAAAAAATCAGCAAGATACTATAAAGCCAAGTCCTCCTAACGAAAAAATTGTAAAAGAAGTCATTATTCCCGATCTTATAACAGTGCAAGAGCTCGCGCTGCGTTCTTCCGAAAAAACAAGTACTATCATAAAAGAATTGATGAAATTGTTTGTGATAGCTTCAATAAACGATACAATAGATGCTGATACAGCAGAGCTTGTGGTAACAGAATTGGGGCACATTCCCAAACGTTATAAGGAGGAGGATTATATAAAAAATCTTCTCAAAAATGATCAAGATTTGGTATATAAAGAAGATGATTTGCAATCAAGAGCACCTATAGTGACTGTTATGGGACATGTTGATCATGGAAAAACTTCTCTATTAGATGCGTTACGCTCAACAGACGTTACATCAACTGAATTTGGAGGTATTACACAGCATATAGGAGCGTATAAAATAACAACTCTTAGTGGAAGAGAGATTACTTTTTTAGATACTCCCGGTCATGAAGCATTTACAGCTATGCGTATGCGTGGTGCGAATTTAACAGATATAGTTGTGTTAGTCATAGCTGCAGATGATGGTATCAAAGCACAAACAATTGAGGCTATAAATCATGCAAAATCTGCTGGAGTGCAAGTAATAGTAGCAGTTAACAAAATTGATAAGTTAGGCGCTAATATAGCAAATGTAAAAAATGAATTGCTTAGTTATGATCTTATACCAGAAGAAATGGGCGGTAATATTATGGTTATTCCAATATCCGCTCAGCAAAGTATAGGATTGGATAAACTAGAAGATGCGATATTGTTAAGTGCCGATCTTATGGAATTAAAAGCAAACCCAAAGAAATCCGCTTCTGGTAGTGTGGTTGAAGCTCATATTGATAAAGGACGTGGTCCAGTTGTAACGCTTTTGGTACAAAATGGCACTTTACATTGCGGAGATCTTGTAATAGCTGGATCTTCTTATGGAAGAGTGCGAGTGATAAAAAATGATAAAAATAATAGTATTAATGAAGCGGGACCTTCTACTCCGGTAGAGATATTGGGTTTAAATGACGCTCCAGTAGCTGGAGATGATTTTGTAGTACTAAAAAGTGAGAAAGCTGCGAAAGAATTGACAGATTTTAGAATACAGCAAAAAAGGATTCACAAGAATGCTATATCTGTTAAGAGATATTCTGCGGCTGAGCTATTCACTGACATAAAATCTGGTGTAAAGGAATTAATTCTAATAATAAAAGCCGATGTACAAGGATCAGTTGAGGCAATAACGCAAAATCTTTCAAAATTTGTTACTCACGAAGCAAGAGTAAAGATTGTTCATTATGCGGTTGGAGGTATAAATGAGTCTGATGTTGCTTTAGCAGTAACAACCCACGCAATTATAGTAGGATTTAATGTAAGAATTAATCAAAATGCCAAACTAACAGCTCAAACTTTTGGCGTTGATATTCGCTATTATTCTGTAATATATGATCTACTTGGAGATATAAAGAAGCTAATGAGTGGTATGCTTACTACAATCTCGAAAGAAAAAATCATAGGTTACGCGACAGTTAAGAAAGTTTTTGATCTTAGTAAGTATGGAAAAATTGCTGGTTGCTATATAAAAGAAGGTGTTATTAAAAGGAATGGTAATGTAAGATTGTTAAGAGACAATATTGTAATCCATACTGGAAAAATAAAATCACTTAAGCGTCAAAAAGATGATGTAAAGGATATTAAAGCAGGGTTTGAATGCGGCATATCACTAGAAAATTTTGATAATATCTTAGAGCAAGATGTATTGGAAGTTTTTGAAATAACAGAGGAGAAAAGAGAATTTGAAATACCGAACACTACCCAGCATTTCAAGGAAAAAGACAATAAGTAACTACATTCGTAGTTGCCAGTTACTGAAAGTATTAAATAAAATTTATTTAGACTTTTTTATATTATTTATATTTTGAAAATATTTATAATTATATGCCTACTGCTTAATATATCTGCATAGCTACCTATAAAATCCTACATTGTGTGGCAAAAAATGTATTACCCATCATATTCTGATTGCTTGCATTTTCTTTATATGTAACAATTAACATTAGTTATCACTTCACCGATGCTAAAAATTAATATTTCTTTTTGATTCATTATGTTAAGAATTTTATGAGAAGAAAAGCAAAGGATGATTTTAATATAAATTATCTACCTGATAGTCAAAAATTATTGAGTATAGAAGAATTAGAAGAAGCGGTATTAGTAGACACTGAAGACTTAATCTCTCAAGATTCCGATATATTAAGTTTAGTTGATGAAATTGAGGATTCTCTTCTTTCTCAACAAGATGAAAGATATGATAAATCAGAATCTTACATATTGGATACTATCGCACAATTCGGGCAGCTATGGAATGCTATTACACAGAATAACGTGGTTGACTTTTTTTTGAGTCCTACTGGCGCAACTATCACCACTTTATTATTTTCTCTATCTTTAGCATACTATAATAATTCTTCTGCTATGGATGTTGTTTATAAAATGCTACTTTCAGTTGCGGTGGCTGGGGGTACTATGGCATATGATACAGTAAAGGTTAATAGATTGAATCACATTAAAGCTGAAAATAAAGCTTTAGGTCAAATAATTACGATGCAGCAGGTAATAGATCAATCCCTTTCAAATGCTCGATATATAAATAAACTTGGTATAAATAGATCTCTGATTAAAACAATGCAATCGCAGAGAGATAAGTTGTTTACAAACTTTAAAAAAGTTAAAGCTAATGATAATGTTGTTGCAAATTCGGGAGAAAGTGGATGGAAATTTTTAGCTTATGAGTCCTTGCCATTTTTTGGAAGATTTTATTTGTCGTTCCCAGCTATATTGACATTTAGCAGTGTATTCCCGGTTGGTTATAATATCTTTGCTGGCGTAATGATTGGACTTAATGTGAATAAAACTGTAAAGGATCTAAAAAAGATAGCAAAACATTATCAGGATAATAGTTATCTAGGTATAGGTAAGGGTTTAGAATTTACATTTGGTCAATCACTAGATGAACTTAAGAAATATCAAGTTCAAACAGAAGCTTTTGCATATGCAATACGTATGACAGAAAAAGAAATAGAGAGAATGACGCGGAATAATAAGAACAATCTTACTTTTCAATCTGAAGTTAATAGTTTCTTTAATGCGCATTGTCTTTATTATCAAAAAGCAGTTGAAGCCTTTCAAAGCATGAGTAAAAAAGTGTTTGATAATCCATCTATAAATCGGCATGCAATAAGTGAAATCATAGCAAAATATGAGAATTTACCTGAGAAAAACGATATTTCTCTTGCAGTAGATACAATAATGGAAGTGCGCAAAGAAAATACAGCACATGTTGGTAATTTAGCAATGCGCAATATAATAGCGTTGAATAAGGAATATAAAGAATTAAAATACGAAAAATCAATATTGACTCAGAGCGAAAGAAAAGAAAACAAAATAGATGATAAAATAATAGAAATTGAGAAAAAAATCAGAGTATTATGCGAAGTATATAAAGACGAGAGAGATTATTTGAGATATGCAGAATATATAAAGAATAGTGATAATACTAAAAGTGTAAGAAGTGGCGTTGGTAATATAATCAAAAGAAAATACATGATGGAATTTATAGATACCCATTCTGATATTTCGCCATACTCTTTTTCGCAACTAATGTTGCAGACAATGGGAAATGCTTATAGCAGGATTAATACATTATATATGAAGAATATGATGATCAACGAAAAGCACGAAATAAAATTATATGAAGATAGTAAAACAGGAAGAAATATTAATATCAAGCAACATGGAATCAATAAGAAAAAGATGAAATATTTAGATAATATACTCCGAAATAGAGAGTCTGAAAAAGAGAAGCGGTCTGTAAATTGGCGTGAAAGATCTACAAAAACGAATAATAACGGGAAAACAATATAAGATAGTTATTAATTTTTTGGTAAATATTACATCTATAGAGCACTATGACTAATCTCATATACCCCCCC
>NZ_JAJBJC010000193.1 GCF_021811825.1 Candidatus Anadelfobacter sociabilis
TGAGCATCTAAGCAAAACATTACCGACTAATATTATTTCAGCATTTGATGGGTTACGTGTAGATCTCAGGAAATATATGTACGAAGAAGCATTATAACAATAGCATTATCACGAATGATTATATATCGGATTGTATCGAATAATAACTCTCCACTGTAACATGTACAACACAATGTAATATGTCATCACATTTCCCTACTACAATAAGTGCATATATACATGAAACTAACGAGTATCGAGGTATCAACTAACAAAGCAAATCCCACAAAGTGATCTTGCAATAATAAACGCTAACTTTGTATATTTTTAATGTACATTTCTCATTATTTGCTAATCCTGCTATATTATGCAGCTCTGCAGATTTTTGAAATACTACTTACCATTCAAAGTGTATAACGTACAATAGTGTATCTCGTATTTGCTAGAGTTCGTACTTCACAAAATTATATATCTCATATAAAGCTCAACAAGCCTCACCTTATCAAGTATTTTCCTAAGTTTTGTTCACAAGATCATTTACTTCAGAAGGAATCAATACAGAGTTCGTTAATTTATGTGATACAATTTTCACAAAAAATGATAATAGTTATTTTTTGCAGAACAAAAGAAAAATCGAGAATATTTGTATGTTAGATGCAACACAACAACACTTAGAGAATATATCTAGAGCGATAGAGCGCATTACATATCACAATGAAGAGAATGGATATGTTGTACTGAGAGTGGAAAGTACAAAAGCACAAAAATCTTGTAACAGTTATCGGAACTATAGGTACAGTATCAGTTGGAGAAGATTTATATGCTCAAGGTTTATGGCATAATAATACAGAATATGGACTCGAGTTTAAAGCAAGGTTCATGAAGTGTATTCAGCCTCGTTCCGTAGAGGGTATGGAAAAATACTTGGGTTCAGGACTTATAAAAGGCATAGGACCACATTTTGCCAAAATGTTGGTACAGGCATTCAAAGAAAGTGTTTTTGATATAATAGAGGCGTCTCCGAATCGTCTAACAGAAGTAGAGGGCATAGGGAAGATACGTGTTGAAAAAATATGTAAGAACTGGCATGAGCAGAAGGTCGTTCGTGAAATCATCACCTCTCTCCAGAGCAATGGCATTAGCACATCAAGAGCTAGTCGCATATACAAAACATATGGAGATGAGAGTATCCAGATAGTTTCTAAGGATCCATATAGACTTGCAAAAGATATACGAGGAATTGGGTTTTTATCGGCTGATAAAATAGCAAAGAATTTGGGAATAGAGGAAAACTCAATTATCAGAGCAAAAGGAGTTATCAATTATGTTTTAACAGAAGGTCTAAATAATGGACACTGCGCATTACCTAAAAAAGTTCTTTTTGAAAAAACAAAGGAATATATCACCATAGCCTCTGAAATTCTTGAAGAAGGCATTGATGCTGAGATAACAGATTCTTACCTAAAAAAAGATACTATAGATAATGAGGAATGTGTTTTTCTTTCATCATATTATTTTTATGAAAAGAACATTGCATTTAAGTTGAAACTATTACTAAAAACTACTAATGAAAATCAATATTCAGATTTATTGAAACAAATAGATGATTCAGCTCAAAACTTGCAGATTACATTACATGAGGCGCAAAAAGAGGCCTTACATAAATCACTTTCTTCAAAAGTCAGTATCATTACTGGTGGGCCAGGTACTGGCAAAACAACAATACTGAAATGCTTGTTGGATATTTTGAAACGCTATGACAAAAAAGTTAAGCTATGTGCGCCAACTGGTAGAGCCGCAAAGAAGCTTTTTGAGAGTACAAATCATGAAGCATCCACAATTCATAGACTTCTTAAATACGATCCGGGAAGACATGATTTCAAATATAATCAAAATAA
>NZ_JAJBJC010000002.1 GCF_021811825.1 Candidatus Anadelfobacter sociabilis
TTCTCCGTATTCTATAATAGTTTTAAAATTATTATTGCGTAGCGATGTTGTGACAATAAATGCTTCGTCAATCGCTTCTTTGCCTATAGGAATTACAAAGAATGTAATGGGTTTTTTTATTAATTTTTTTTCAATTTTTAGATATATCATTAATTCAATTAGCCTTTCCATACCACAAGCAAATCCTATAGCCGGAGTATGAGGACCTCCCATCATTGATATCAGTTTATCATATCTACCTCCGCCTACGATTGTATTTTGTGTTCCCAATAAGTTAGTGGTAAATTCAAATACAGTGTGTGTATAATAATCTAAACCTCTTACAATTTTTCTATTTTCTAAATATGATATACCAATTTTATCAAGTGATGAAAGCAAAGAGTTATAGTGATTTTTCGATATATCATTAAGAAAATTTGTAATTTTAGGCGCTTGTTCAACAATTTTTCTATCACTTTCTATCTTAGTATCTAAAATTCGTAGTGGATTTTTTTCAATTTTTTCCCTATTTTCTTGTGATATTAGATTTTTATGATCATTAAAGTACTCCACTAAGGCTTTTTTATACAAAAGGCGACTCTCGTAATCACCAAGCGTATTAATTTCTATTTTTATGTCTTCCAATAGTCCAAGTTTTTTAATAAATGTGTGAATTAGTAAAATAGTCTCTAAGTCTGCATCTGGTCCGTTTGCTCCAATGAATTCACAATTTATCTGATTAAATTGCCTATATCTGCCTTTTTGTGGACGTTCATGACGAAAAATTGGTCCATATGAAAAAAATTTTTGTGGTATTGTTTGAGTAAGACCATTAGTTATAAATGCCCGCACTATAGATGCTGTGAATTCGGGACGCATGGTGAGATGATGTTTATCTCTATCTAAAAATGTGTAAGTTTCCTTACTGATAATATCTGAAGTATCACCTAATGTTCTACTAAATATTTTACTATATTCCAGTATGGGTGTATCTATCATCACATACCCATAACATCGCGCAAGTTCCCACATAATATCTCGTACAATAGAAAATAGCTCTAATTTTTCTCCATATATATCATGCATACCTCTGATTCTCTCTAATTCTCTTATGTCCATAAAACGCTAAATAAAAAAATATTTATTAGAATAAATTGTATAACATTTGATATTTTGATGAGCAAGAAATTATGTTGTGTTGATATTTATTATATCAACATTTGTACTGAGATTTGACTTAGAAATATTTTTATTTATACACTATTCTTTAGCTTATATTATGCATAATATGTGCATAATAGAATTTAATTATTGGCTATATTATTAATAAATATGAAACATGTTGTATTGCTCGTAGGTGGTCCATCTGCAGAAAGAGAAATATCTTTATTATCTGCAAAAGATATAGAAATTGTGTTAACAGAGATAGGTTATCGTGTCACTGTGATTGATCCTAGTCAAAATTCGCTATTAGATGCATTGCATTTGTTGAAACCAGATTTAGTATATAATGCAATGCATGGGACTTATGGAGAAGATGGATTGGTGCAAAGTTTATTAGAACTTGCCAGAGTCCCATATACTCATTCTGGTGTTTTATCGTCAGCAATATCAATGAATAAAATTATGGCAAAAAAATTAGTATCTGCCTGCGGTATTAATGTGCCGCGATCGTTCGAAATGGATGCTAGCGAATGTTTTAAATTAATACAAGCTGAAAAAGCATTGCCAATTAGTGGTGCTGTAGTTATTAAACCTATTGCGCAGGGTTCAACATTGGGTATTTTTTTGATGCGTAATGAAGAAGATAGAGAGTACATAATAAAAAAATCAAAAGAATGGAATTTTGGAAAGAATTTGTTGATAGAAGAATACATAAATGGCACAGAATTAACCGTAGCAGTGCTGCATGGTAAACCATTAGGAGTTTTGGAACTTGCAGTAGCAGATGGGGACTTACTTGATTATAATGCTAAGTATTTTAGCGAAAAAGTGGAGTATATAATCCCCGCAAAAGTACCAACAGAAATTTATGAAAGAGCTATGGAATATTCTGCTAGTGTGCATAGAGAGTTAATGTGCAAAACTATAAGTAGAATAGATTTAAGATTTGATAAAGATGAATATAGTGCCGATCCTGAAAAAGGACTATATTTTTTGGAGATCAATACACATCCAGGTATGCTGCTTGGGCATTCTTTTGTGCCTAAAATAGCTGAGAGTGTTGGGATTTCATTTAAAAATATAATAAAGTCTATAGTAGAAGATGCAAGCTGTGAATATACTGATATCTTAAATATAGCAAAATTATAAACACTCAAATAAATACAAAAATTTTAGTAAATTTGAAGTTTAGTGAAAACAAAATTATTGTTGAGAATGCATAGTTCATAGTGAGTATTGGCATTTTCAATTAGTAAGTAAGAATATAATTAATTTTAATGATACTCTTTTTTGCGGCTCACTCCTTGCTTTATTGTTATACTAGCTTGAGAGAGATTTTATTCATATTGAGTATTATTGTTGGTATAACGTCGTGGATCAGTTTTTAACATAACATGATTGACTACTTTTTTCACTCCATTTGTCCTGCTTACAATACGTAAAACAGAATTTAGTTCTTTTTCATTTTGAGCTACTCCTAACAGATATACAATACTACTATTTACTTTAACTATGTAGTTGGCGGTTTGTATAGATTTTTCTAAAAAAAGTTTTGTATCTATTTGACTCTCTATCCATTTATCTTCTACAGTATGCTGTATTGCATAATTTGGCTCGACTACAATTTCGTTTATTACCTCTTTTACTCCATTTATAGACCATATCCATTCTTCAGCTTGCCTAACATATATATCTGATATGACTGATCCAGTAAGCATTACACGACCTTCAAAAACGTTGACATTTACTTTCAGTAGTACATCATTTATATTATGATAGGCATAATAGCCCTTAATTTTGGTAAGGATTGTTTTGTCTCTGACGTTATCATTTACAGAACGCTCCTGAGAGACAATAACACCAGTACTAACAACTCCAGTGGGTATAATAACTGGTGCACATCCGGTTTGCATGATCAATGCAATACAGAAAGACAATGTAAGTATACAAGTTTTAAAAACACTATGAATTAACATTCTATGATGGATAGTTATTAGTAAATAAAATTGAAATTAGGAGATGTAATATCCCTTTCATCATTGCACTGCACGATTAACTTATTAGTTCTATAGAGTACACTTTATAGCATGCTTAGTATATTCTCTTGCTTTGAAGAATTTAATACATTTAGGTAGAGATTGTTACACTTAAAACATTGAGTATACACAGTGCAAGCTTAATGTCTAGTGCAGATATAAAATAAAATGAATATAATAAAATATAAAAAAAGCTATAGTATCGTGCTCTTTACCCATGTTGTATTTAGTAGTGGTACTTTACCTTTCTAAAATTGTGGTGACAAAAGTAAATTGCGATAATTTTATAAAATAACAATCTTGATACCTTTTATAGATAAATATAAGCTACCAAATTATTAATTAAATGCAGTGAGGATATGTATTTAATCTCTTAAAAGGAGAGGGTGCGTATGTATTGTAATACTGTTAGGTGAACTGTATAGGTTATATGAAGTATTATTTCGATTTATGGAATTTATAAATTTTAAAAAATGCATTTTTGTGTAATGCTAGCAATTTATCTCATTAATTTCACTTATGATAAGTATTATTCCACTGTGATTATCTATTTTTCTTTATTGCTACTTTATACTACTGAAGCATAATTGACTGCTGTATACAATAATGGATGTTGCTTTTGTACATTTGTGAATTAATTGATCATTTTCTTTCTTGAGCATTTTTCATTCTTTGCGATGCTTATTATCATCACTAATAAGTATTAGTGGTTTTATACTTGAATATTGATGAATCCACACATGAATAGTATTTATGTTCATTCCTAATTATCTTCGCACAAAACTAAATTTCAACTAATGTAGAAAAGATTTTATATAATGCTAAAAAATGTTGAAAAATGATTCATGGTAATTTATTCATGGTAAAAATTTAAATAATACATCTCGAACTTTATTCTATACAACAATCAACAACCTTTTTTATAAGATTTTTAAGTTTTTCCTTAATACTAATTTTTTCGTGATCGTTTTGATTTATATAAGATTCATCTATTTTCTTAATTCCAGTAGAATCAATAAGTTTTAAATTTAAACCCCAAAATAAACAATAAAGCTCATATGCTTTACCGAAGAAGTTATATGCTTCTTCTTTTTCATTAGTAGCGAGTTTTTTTGTTCCCACTTCCATTAGTCTATAACTAGCTGCTAATAAGTGTTTTGATATACACCATATTTCTCCTTCATACTCTGTGATGAGTTTTTTTAGTAATTCTTTGCGCATTTCTCTTATTTGATTGATCATATCGTAATAATTGTTTTTCCCAGTTTTTGCTCCTGTAAAGAAGAAGTGTTCTTCTATACTAATAAGATTCATCACAGCGATAGTTAGATCTTGATCAGAAGAAAGATCCATTTTATCCTTCTTCTTCATATTATCAAATTCTTCGACAAACTTATCTATATTTTCTATAATACTATAAGTTTTTTTTGCAGTGTTATTAATATCTAATTTGTGCTCGTTTTTCATTATATTATTAATCAAATTATGTATAATGTCGTATAAAGTTATTACTAGTAGTATAGTTTTATACTATAAAGAAGAAATAGAAAAATAGGTCTATAGACAAAATAATGCTAATAGGCATTAAAACTTTTTGAAATGGAAAATATGAGTGATTATTATTGTATTTCTTCATTATATTATAAACTATTGTACTTAGTGCTACTGCAACACTACCGCTTGCAATGCCAAACAATAATTTATCAACACTACAGTTAAAAATAAAGATTACATTATATGTATCACCTATAAAATTTCCATAATACATAGAAACAAACAGCAATAAATGATAAGCAAATACGATTGTATATATATCACAAAAAAATTTTATCCCAAGATTTTTGTTCATCCATATTTTACTCCAAAGTGCGAGAGACATAGTCAGCCCTCCAATCCAAGAGCCAGTGATAAGGTCATCAAAACCAAACCACCTAGACATACCAATTCCTGCGCCAGCGGCAATTGTGCAGATAGGACATACAGCTAATGTGCTGTTGTTGGAAATAATGGCACAAAATATAAGGCAAAATAGATAAATGATAAAAACTCTCACACTAATCAATATCAATCATTAGTTTAGTTAAAATAATACAACAAACAGCCGTTATCACAACTAAAAACTGCTTGATAGTGATGACAATATTAAAAAAACCCACTAGTTAATTTTACTTAATGTTATTTTTATCTAAGTAAATAACCATTGCACTACTAGCTACGATAATGATTCTTATTTTTCTTATTGGAGATTTTCTCTACAAAAGCTCTAGTTTTCTCGTTGATCTTTTGTGGGATACCTTCAGTTTTCTTCGCAATATTTTGTGCTATACCTTCAGTTTTCTGCATGATATTTTGTGCGACATCTTTAGTATAATCAATTGCAACAACAATATGTCTGTCAACTGCCTTCAATATAGCAGTCATTATAGTTTTTATAAGATTAATAGTAGCATTGCTAACATTTTTAATTTTACTAAGCAACAATTTTTCTACACCTTCAGCTATTTTCTTTTGCATTGATGGCGATGCTTGTTTATAACGATCGATCGTATCATATAATTTTTGTGCATCCATATTAAAAGCAACTCTCATTGCAAATGGTTCTTTTGTTAATTCGTCTATTTTTTTTCCTATGTTTTCTAAATATTTGTTCTCAGCCTTATCATTACTCTTATCAAATTTATAATTATCTGCTTGAACAACAAGACTTCGCTCTATTACACTAACATTTTTTTCTTTATCAAGAAATGGAGTGTATTTAGCATACACAAGAGAGTCGAACTTTTTATTTAAATCATATAGCATACTAGCTTGGTTATAGACTTCTTTTAATCGCCATCCAGCCACTTCCTCGGTTTTTATTTTATCCGTGTCTGGTGCCCCCTCTAACTCATCATTCTTTTTCTTAATTTTTTCAAGTAGATGACTCATTATTTTTTTTGATAATAACATAGTATACATTGGCTCTATTTTAGCAAATACATTAAAATCTTCTATAAAATCTTTGATTTTTTCATCTATTGATTTAGTTTCACCTGTTTGCTCTATTTTTATGAATGCATTAAAATCTTCTATAGGATTATTTTGACTAATCTCTTCAGTTTTATCGGTGCTATTACTTAATTGATCATAAAGCTTTTGAATTTCATTCCTTTTTTCAGTAACCGCATAAATATATGCTAGTGCACGCTGACTTTCTTCTACTTTTTTTTCCATGCCTTGTTTTGGTTTTTCTGGGTTTTTAAGTACTTCATACTCATCAAAGTTGAGTAGACGATCATTAGGGGTATAATTTACTGTTTTGTGATAATTTTTCTGTATTAGAGCGATATCAGTTAATATTGATGCCAAAGTCATTATACCTTTATCATTCTCTCTCTGTTTTTTTGTTTTGTAATAATCTTTTTCTTTCGTTGCATTTAGTGGTCCATCAAAGGCTTGTAATTTACGTTTTACTAGATTTTCTACACGATCAAGTAAAGTATATTGATCATTTTTCTCATTAGCTTCATTTAAAAAAGCATATTCCTCTTGATTATTATTACTCTTTTCTAGCATAATACTTTTGATCTTAGTAGCTCTAAATTTTTTTATGAACTCTATCTCATCTTTATTTTTGTCCTGCTCTTCTTTAGTAAAAGCACTTAGTATTATGTCATCATCATTTTTTAGAGCAACTTCTAGCTCGATCTTCTCTGCTAGTTGCTTTTTATGATCACTTTCGTTTGGATTTATAATTTGATGAGTAATTGTGGATGGGTTTTCCTTGTTTACTTCTGCTATATCCTGTTTTACTTCTTCTAGCTCAGATTCTACTTCATTCACATTATCTATATGTTCTTTATTGCTAGGAGATGCATTTTCATCTTTATTCTCTTTCATACCTAACTCCCTCCAAAAATTATTTCTTACCTACTATATAACTTCAAGTGTATATTAAAAAAATATAAACCTCTATATATTATTTGAATAGTGTAATAAATTTTTCTATAAGTATCTTCTTTAAGTATATTAATACAATTTATTTGTGTATTGGTACGAATTTATATCCTCTATTACGCACTGTTTTAATAACATTTTTCATATCATAAGATACAGTAGCTAGTGCATTCCTCAATCCAGCTATGTGTACATCTATGGTTCTTGTACTTAAATAATCACTATTCCTGTTGCCTACTTTTTGGATTAGACTTTCTCTTGAAAAAATTATATTTGGTGAAAGCATCATTAAATAAAGTAATTGAAATTCTACCGGCGTCAGTTCTAATGCTTCTTCATTAACGAATACTTCATTAGAAGAAATATTAAGTCTAATATTCTGTATAGAGATTTCACCATTAGTAGAAAATAGTTTAGAACGTCTAAATATTGCTTTAATTCTTGCTAATAATTCAATAGATGAAAATGGTTTTGTGATATAATCATCTGCACCACTAGTCAACCCAAATACTTTATCAAGTGCCTTATCTTTTGCAGAGCACATTATAACAGGTATGTGCGCTATCTCACTCTCATTGCGTAACGAAGTGCAGATACTTATACCTGATATGTTGGGCAACATTATATCTAATATTATAAGATCTGGTTTTGTGGTACGTATCATGGGTAATGCATCCTCTCCATCACTTACAATGGTTGTTTGATAATTTTCTTTCTCTAGATTATATCGCACAACTTTCGTGATATTTTCATCATCTTCGATAAGCATTATATGCGCTTTAATGATTCTATTATTCATACATAAATCCTAGAATTTTTATATTTTATAAAATTATATGTTTTATTACTACCTATTTTACTTACGATCTTGTGATATCATTTGCGAAGTTTTTTGTATATACTTTTTCTATACAATTTGCGCCACTTATCAATATAGTAGTTTTATATATGAGTGTTATATTGCAACTAGAATACACATCTACCATTACAATATTGGGATAATCACCATTTTGCTTATATTTTTCGGAAAAAAGCACAGTAGCAACGGCACTATCTTCATTAAGAGGCTTTATATCAATTGATGTAATATCACTTACATAATCGATTGAATGAGTAACAGATTCATAAAGATATGCTCCATATTCTATGCGATTTAACTCTATATTTTGAGTTTTAAATGGTGTTGTCATATTTTGTTCTAAATATAGCTCACTTGTTTGATAAAATTTTGCATCAGCTGTAGAGTAGTACTGTAAGAAGCTACTAATTCTTTGACTATCTTTAGTAGTTATAACTGCTCTAAAATTTTCTATAAAACTCTTTACTGATTCATCATTCATTTTTGAGTTTATCTTTGTACTCGCGCCCTCATCTGCTATCATTTTGCTGACACAACATTGCAAGCATATAGCGCTAAAAAATAAGAAAAATGCAACGTAACAGATTAACAATAGCCATAAGATCAACCTTGATTTACTGTATTTATTATAAATTTGTAAAACATTATCCACAGTATACTATACTTCCTCCATTAGTAAAAATAATATAACTCTCATTCTATATTATAGTACTTAAAGATCGATGTTACAATACAATCTACAGTGATGCTTACATGTATGGTAACATAACGATTGTATAATAGCATATAAGATTACACACGAACTGGCGAGAAATGGCAGGAGCGGAGGGAATCGAACCCACGACCTCTGATTTTGGAGACCAGTACTCTACCAATTGAGCTACACTCCTAACTAAGTAACCCGAATACTATTACATTTTTATCAATTACACAAGAATTTTTCTTAGTATGATATTTTTTGATAATTTTGATAATATTTATCAAAAAATGTATTTTTAATTTTAAAGCTTTATATTCGTAAATACATATACTACATAACAGCTATGCAATAGTGGTCGAGATATTTTTTTATAAACGCGTAAATTAATTACGCCTTTTTATGCGATCCTTTATGCTTAAAAAATATATTGATAATTTTACTAGCACTTTCTTCAATCGCTTGGTTAGTGGCATCTATAATTTCAATACCAAGCATTTTAAATACAAAATCTGCGTAACATAATTCATCACGAATAGAATTTAAAGATAGATAATTATCAAAAAATTCTGAATTATACCCATCATTTGATGTCGAATATTCAAAACACCTAGATCGACGAACTTCTAATAGCCTTTGTGAAGATACAGTTATTCCAATAATTAGCGGCTCCTTCATTTGTAATAGAAAATCGTAATACATATGGTTAACTATGGGTAAATTAGCTACTTTATACCCGCGATGTGCAAGATAAAAAGCTATAGGTGATTTTGATGTTCTAGAGATACCCAAAATAATGATATCAGCATCATTGTAGTCCTCTATGTTTTGTCCATCATCATGATTAAGAGTGAAATGTATACTATCTATCCTTCTAAAATAATCACCATCAAGTATATTATGCTTTCCGGGTGAATTTCTGTCTGGAGATAATTTTATATATGATGAAATTAATGACACAACCTCTTCAACAGCACAAATTTGATATATTTTGTTAAATTTACACTGTTCTATTAGATAATCGCGATTATAGCCATCTACCATACTGTGAAGAACTATACCTGGATTTTTCTTTACAGCGGAAATTAATTCTTTCACTTGCTCTGGTGAGCGCACTAATGGCCACAGATATTCAATCGTTTCTAATGTTGAAAAGCGCTTATATGCAGCTTCTCCAACTGCAGTAACTGTTTCACCAGAAGCATCGGAAACTAGATATAAGTGAAGTTGTTTTTTTACAATTGACATATTGATCTTATGTATCAGTGTTTTTTATTAAAAAGAATTTATTTTGCAGTTATATATGTGAGGAATAACATTTTTTATATATACAAAATATCATCTTTTAAAAAATTATATACTTCTGTATATCATTTTTATTGAATTTTTTGTTAATTTATATAATTCTCATAGTGGTAATTTTAAAAAATGAGATTGAAATCAATATTATTTTAACAATCGTTAACTTATAGTTTTGTACATGATTACCATAAAGGGATTAGATAATGCAGCTCTTATAGCGACAATAGATCTTATTCCTTTGAACATTTTTTGCAAAGACTTAAAGGGTGTATATTGCATATGTAACAAACGCCAGCTAGAAGTTGCTGGAGTGCGGCGTGATTCAGTCATTGGTAAAGCAGATTTCCAATGTCCTTGGATGAAAATAGCAAAAAAACTTAGACTGGATGATGCTGTCGTATTGGGGACGCGTACAAGGCATTTGTTCGAGGATATTTCATGGGTATCTGATGGAAAAAAATATATCTATTTATCAATGAAAGCTCCAATCTGTAAAAATAGTGATAGTGAAGTTGTAGGTATTATTGGAGTTTCTATTGATACAACAGAAGAAGAGAAGGCGAATATTACAAAAGTATTATTAAATGTATTACGTATGATACAAGCATTAATGGCAAATTATACTATATTGGGTCTTGATGATTTTAGTGCGCAAAAAATGCATGTGAGAATATTAGACGTTTTAAATGGAATTGATATGCTATCATAGTTAGTTAGTAAGTTTGTATTGCAGTTTTGCATTTTACCATACAAGCTATATTTGTAAAAAATCAATAAAGGAGATCAGTGATAAATAGTAGAAATTTCGATGGTAGCATAAAGCTGTTTTTACATAATGTACTTATAAAATTTATATGTGATAAAATATATTCTAGTAATGTGATATAAAAAGATTGACATGTTACAGTAATATCTACTCTTGTAAAAGATAAAGGCCTATATCTACGAGAGGGAAATCTCTAATTTTATCACTTTTTGCATCTTTTTTAGATAATATTCGTTTGTATTTCTCATACTAATGATATGATATTTCATAATTTTTATTAAAATATAATATTAATTTTACAACATTTGTTTCGTCTATATTATTCATTTGTTATTTTAATTTTGCTTTGTTAATAACACTACTAGTTAGTAGTGATTTCATGGATATATAACATGTCAATAATTGAGTACTTTTCTTCTTATAAAAAGATTTTTTTTTGGAAAAAGATTATATCTCAAATGAAAAATAGTGGCTTTGTATTGTTACTTGCTATGATTCTTGCTCTAGTATTTGATAATTCTCCACTACATAACTTTTATCAAGATTTAATTAATACAAAATTAAGTATTAATATATTCATTAATTCAATCACACTTAGTCTTAAAGATTGGGTTAATGATCTAATGATGACGTTGTTTTTTTTATTAGTTAGTATAGAAATTAAGAATGAGATTATCAATGGGGATTTATCAAGCAAATCTCAAAGAATTCTTGCTATATTAGCTTCTACTGCTGGAGTTATTATGCCAGCATTGATATATTATTTAATAAATTATTCTAATAAATATGCGCTGTGTGGATGGGCTATTCCTATTGGAACAGATATAGCATTTGTATTAAGTGCTATATCACTTTTTAAAAATTCAATAACAAAAGCGCTAAAAACTTTTATTACTGCATTAGTAATTGTTGATGATTTAATTGCTATTTTTATCATAGCTTTTTTTTATACCCACACACTACGATACATGTTCTTTTTATATATCACGATATGTACAGTAATTTTATTCATATTAAGCTATCTAAATTGTTCAAAAAGTATAGTATACTTTATAATAGGAATAATTTTATGGTACTGTTGTTATTACTCTGGGATACATCCAACTATTTCGGGAGTAATTGTAGGAATATCATTACATGCCAAAACAAAAGATATGCAGGATATGGTAAATAGATTGATCTCGTTCCTCACTCCTGTGGTATCGTATATAATTATCCCGATTTTTGCTTTTTCTAATAGTGATATACACATTGCAAGTATTACAAAAAATATTCTATTTTCTACGGTCACTACAGGAATTTTATTTGGACTATTTTTAGGAAAGCAAATAGGAATTTTTGGTAGTTCTGTTATAATGATAAAATTTGGGTTAGTGCAATTGCCTAAAGGCAGTACATATGGGCAGCTATATGCTGTTTCATTAATGTGTGGTATTGGATTTACAGTAACACTCTTTATTTCTTCACTTACATTTTACGATGTAGACAGTAATCTACTGAGCGCTAAAATTGGTATGCTGCTTGGATCTATTACTTCATTTATTTGTAGTGCTATTTTACTTGTGTTGGATAGGCGTAAAACTCGTAAAGCGAAATATATTATAGGTGAGAATATAGGTGAGAATTTGTAAATGTGAGCTCGTCTTTCACTCAAAGCATGTAAGTATTTTCTTATAAAAGTTTTCATTTTTCTTCATTATATGCATTTGTCTTGCATACAATTCAATGTGCATATAACAAAAGCGACGATTCCATGTTGAACTCCTAGAAACGGTAGTCCTTCTGGTGTAGTTGCTTTAACGCTAATGCAGCTAGGATTTAATTTTAAAATTTTACTTATATTCTCTGAGATTTGTTTACTGTAAGGCATGATTTTCGGCTCTTCACATATTATGCTACTATCAATATATTCAATGGACCATCCCAGTTCAGCAGCTTTGTTTTTTGCATGTTGAATAAAGATTTTTGAATCACAATTTGCCCATTGAGGATCGTTTGGTGAGAAATATACTCCAATATTTCCACTACAAGATCCACCATAAATTGCATCAGCAATTGCATGGAGCAACACATCGCCATCAGAATGTGCTTTTACTTTATATTTACATTCTATTTGTACACCACCTAAAACAATAAAATTTTTTTGTGAGTTATGTGATGTTTTTTCATTGTTATCGATCAAACAATCTTCAACTATATCGTTTTCAAAAGAATGTAAATCTACCCCTATTCCTGTTCTTATTGTATTTAATTTATTTATCATATACCATGACTTATCTACCGGTTAACTCAAATATATGATATAAGAAATATTCTTGACTTTCAAATAAGAAGTGCATACTATACAGTGATAGTGTACGATCTGCGTTCCTTGGAATGATGTTTTGTGTGGGTTTGATTCGTTTTTATATGCATGAGAATTCTTAGTAGTTGGTATTATTTTCTAAGGTTTTATGGTTGTGCACTTATGCATTTTATCTATTATTAAGTAAATTCTTTTGGTAGTAAGAATTGGGTAAAATAATTAGAAACCGAAATTTGTTTTGTTATTGCATTATTCAAATATGATCCTCCATACTTTGACGTTCATATGTGTAGCTTATGTATATGTTATTTGCAATAATTGATTAACGAATAAAAAGTAAACCAAACATATAGATTAATATTCTGTAACTTCTATAGTGAAGATCGATTGAGTTAAGTAATTTCATTAAATAAAAAACTATGAATACAAAGTTTCCTATTACACCAGAAGGGTATAATATGCTGTGTAAAGAGTTGGAATTTCTGAAGAGCATAGAGAGACCTAATATTATTAATGCTATAGCAGAGGCTCGTGCACATGGTGATCTCTCAGAAAATACCGAGTATAGTGCTGCTAAAGAAAAACAGAGTTTGATTGAAGCTAAAATAAATGATTTAGAGCATAAATCTGCACATGCACAAATCATAGATTATACTACTATCTCGCATGATAACAAAGTTCAATTTGGTGCTCTTGTTTCTGTAATAGAATCAGATAGTATGATTGAGACAAAATATAGGATAGTTGGAGAATACGAAGCTAATTTAGCGCAAAAAATGATATCTATTACCTCACCTTTAGCACGTGCACTGTTAGGAAAAATCATTAACGATGAGGTTGAAGTATTAACCCCTAGAGGTATGAAATACTATAAAATAATTGGGATAACTTATTAAATATTTTCAAAGAATTTTTAAATGTGGAAATTATTATACAATACTATACTCAAAAAATTAAGTGGCTTGTTTGGATATTTTTCTATTAATAAAACAGAATATGAAGTTGAACAATGCTACGATGAGTATTGTATTGCGGCATTAGAGTCTAGTATACAATATAAATTTAAAGATCCTTCCTTACTTAAAGAAGCACTCACGCATCCAAGTTATAGGTTAAACATTACTAATAAAAAGAGGAAAAATTACGAAAGATTAGAATTTCTAGGAGATAAAGTATTTAATCTAATTATAGCAAATTTATTGTATATGAAGTATCCAGATATGAATGAGGGGCAAATTTCAATTATGCAAGCATATTTTGTAAAATCTGAGAGTTTAGCTAATATGGTAAGAAAGTTACAATTGGAAGGTTTTATTGTAATGGATAAGAGTGAAGTTAAATCTGGTGGGAGACAAAAGATGAGAAATCTTGAAAATTTTTATGAAGCGCTAATAGGAGCTATATTTCTTGATAGTGGATATGATGCTGCATGTAAAATAGTATCTCAGCATTGGTGCGATCAAGTGAATTCTAATATAAATTATGAACAAATGAGAGATTATAAATCTAAATTACAAGAACTGACACAAAAAAATAACAAAAGCATACCTACCTACAAGCTCATATCTAAACAAGGCATTGCGCATGAACCAACTTTCGAAATAATGGTAGAGTTAGAGGGGATTAGTGCTTATGGAAAGGGGAGATCAAAAAAAGTTGCTGAACAAAATGCAGCATCCGCTCTATACTATATGATTGTAGAAAATAAATTGCAACAGCTACAATAAAGAAATATTGATACTTTTTTATATTTTTATAAATATTCATTATCACATAACTCTTGTCGAAGGTCTAAATTTTGCACACAAATTGTATATAAAAATGATACAAATATTCAAAACAAAGATTGGGATTAGCTTAGTTTTAATTTGGTTGCCAACCTGAGTAGGATATTCTAGAGGTTTCTTTTTCGAATATCATGAAGTTTATCTTATCTATAGCTTTCTTTAGCGAATTTTCTTTATTGCGTAGTATTACAAAAAACTTTTGTTGTTGCTAGATCATACATGCTGTTACAATAGTGTTTTTACCACCACCCATGCGCATGAGCAGTTGCGATAGCATAAAATGGATCTGTTGCCTTCAGTATTATGTCTCTGTCATGATATCCAAGTTGGAGATCATCCTTGATGCATATATTCATCGGTTCTAGATATATGACATCTTCCCTTTGTATTAGCATATCTTCCCTCAATTTCAATCTATAGCCATTTGGGCACTTATCTTCACCATAAGTGATTATTATATTGTTATGATATAACTCTCTAATATATATTGTATCTTTATTATAGAACTCTTTAATATATTCTTGAGTAGCAGCATTAAACTTCTCCATATCTTCTGTAAAATATTTATTAAAATTTTCTTTCATCATAGAATCAAGATAATTTTTATTCACTGTCAAATACTTATTTTTTGGTGCTATCTGTTGGACGAGAGAAAAACTGGCGCCAATCATAAATGTCAGAGCACCTATAGTGGCCATAGTTAGTACCACATTTCCTATTATATCTTTTCTTGATTCTATAGGTATTTTATGGAGTGGTTGGTTAATATAAGCAGAAACAAAAATTATGCATCTCAAGGCAAAATCCCAAGATAATACACTATCCCTACCAGCCAATATTGAGTCTTTCCCAACAGCCCATATTGAGTCTTTCCCAATATTAGCATCAGCATTAGAGGTATGGCATGCATGTCCTTTAGAACCAGCGAGACAGTAAGTAGGAATTTTTATTTCATCTTTACTGCTCAAAAATTCACCAATAATTTTACCAATACTATTATTAAGCTCAACTATAAAACGTTTTTGAAGTCTTAAGGGTATTCTTACCCAAGTATTAGGAGTCCACGCATCTATTACAGCAAATGTGCTAATTGTGTATGCAATCATATTCAGAAAAATCTCCATCAATCTATTTATCTCTTGCCCCTCTTTAGCAAAAAAGAGGATATCTGGTTCAGAATTTATATACTTACCATTACGCAGATTCTCTAAAAGAAGAGAGAAAGATTCAGCGTATTCATCTCCAGGATCATGAAACTGAGAAAATATAGGCAGAAGTTCTATGCACCAACGTGTTAAAGTCTTATAGATAGGCTCAATATTTAGATAATCTTGACTCTTGCATTTTTCGGGAAGTTTTGTTGTGTCGATATACACAGTAAAATTACTACTACTATCTGCAAGTACAAACTTATATGCCTTACCATTGATTGGATCGCCTTGATTACCTACTACCTTAATAACATCTCGAATTTCAATGTCTTTATTACTAGAACATCTTTGTATTGATTTACTAAATATGTTATAAACTTCGTTAATAGAATCGGATTGATTATTATGATACAAATTATTGTCACTCTTATTATCTTCTCCTGTAGAGATAGGATGATTGATTACAAGTTGATTATTTATATTTAACTGCTCTTTTGGCGCATCTTCTTGAAAGTCTACTTTCTTATTGTGGTTATTTGTTTCACTTATTGTTACTATTTCTTCTTCTTGAATGATCTCACTAGGAATTTCTTGAATGATATCATTAGGACTTTCTTCAGTGATCTCATCAGTATCTTCAGTAATACGCTTTGTTGAAATAATTAATGCATAGTAATACGCAAAATTTCTACTGTCACTCGCTACAAAAAAATTGTTAGTGTGGGCTATGCGAATATCATTTAGATGATCTTTGTTTATCGCAATATTATGTAGCGTTGAATCTACGTATTGTAATGTACCTAATAAAGTAGGTACATTATGATGAGTATAATCTATATATTGCTGTTTATTATAAGTTATAACACTTGCTTTATATGTATTTGACATTACAGCATGATCTTTCTCAAGGTTAGTTACAACTTTTTCAATATCAAATACTGATGGGCTATTTTTATAAGATGTATTATCTAATACATGCAATAATTTTTTAGCCATAATATATGGTTCATACATTGATATTGGTTTATATGTATCAGATCTGTATTCGTACATATCAGACTCATATTTATTATATAGAGTGATTTTGTGGCTCTTAAGTATATTTAACCGCATATTAAGTATCGTTATATAATACATAACTGCGGGAAATTGTTCAAATCTTCTTCTATTGATAGATTTTTTATGTATATTATTTTCTACTAATAACTGTTCGCTTCTAGCATTATAACGAAATGCTTTATTAGATAACATATTCATATAACTCAGAGATTATAACTATTTATTGCTCAAACCTGAACCAGTAATATTACTGTAAAAGTAATATGTTGGAATCAAGATTTCAGAAGATAACGCAACCTAAAACTGCATTAAATTTTTAAAGAAGATAAGGCAGATATTGTTACATAATACGGAAAGATACGATCACCAATATCAACGCCTGCCGCTAAAAAGGTGATAAAGAGATGCTGATCGCTTAGTAATTGTCTTTATAATGACATAGAGCAAAAACTTAATGTTTGATAATTTTGCAAAAAAGCTAGTTTGTGGCGAAGGGTGCTTCAAAAAAGTGCGCATATCTTGTTTACAAAATAAGCAGCAATACAAGAAGAAAATTGAAAAACAACCAGACATGAGAAGTACACTAATACAAAAATCATCTATAATAAAGTTAATAGCCAGTGCAGGTATTAATTGAAAACCCATGCACAGCACCTTGCATTGTCACACATTTTTGTACAAATGTCACTAAATACTTTTAGCGATATGCAAATAATACGATCTTCCTTCTATTATTAAAGTACATTATGAATTTCATTTAAACATTTTAAAAGATAAGATATGTAATATGGAACAAATATTTTACAGCATATAGATGTTTTAAATAATTCACTAAAATAGTATTATATTATAAATTATGTTATAAAATTTGAAGTAAAATTTAGAGGTAGACTCCAGAAGTAGACTCTATTATTTAGTGATGTGTTGAGTTTAGCTAATATTTAATTTAAATTTTTAATAGATTACTATATTATTACCATTATTATTAATTAATATTTTTAATTGCTTTGCACATTACTGATAATACATGGTGAAAATGCCACATTGGCCTATTCAAATGGGTAAAATAGATGTTGCTTCTGATTTGACTCGTATTAGAGCGATGCTTAGTGCTGTAGGCAATCCAGAGTTAAGACTTCCACAAATAGTCCACGTCACGGGAACAAATGGTAAGGGGTCAACGATAGCATATCTACAATCAATATTAGAATGTAGTAATTATTCCGTACACAAATATATATCGCCACATCTCATTAATTTTAATGAGAGGATTGTACTGTGTGGTCAAGAAATAGATGATTCAATGTTATTTCAATTAGGTGAGAATTGCAGAGTAGCATTGGAAGCATACCAAGGCTCTCGGTATTCATTTTTTGAAGCTACAACTGTGATGGCCTTTTTAGCCTTTTCCTCAATACCAGCGGATATATTATTGCTTGAGGTAGGAATGGGTGGGAGACTCGATCCTACAAATGTTATATCAAGTAATATCTTATCAATTATTACACCAATATCATTAGATCATACAGAATTTCTTGGAGAATCAATTGATCTCATTGCCAAAGAAAAAGCGGGAATAATAAAACATGGATGCACATGTTTAGTAGGTTGGCAATACAAGGAAGCAATGAATATAATAAAAGATTATTGTGCTCAAATTGGATCACGCTGTATAGCTTATGGTGAGGATTGGGATTTTATTGTAAGCAAAGAGGGTTTTTATGTACAAATTATAGATTTTCAAAATGATTCAGATCACTTATTGCTTGGACCTTATAAACAATCTTTGATTGGAATACATCAAATTCTTAATGCAGCAACAGCAGTGGTAGCTGCATATATTTTACAACATTCACTATATTCCAAGATTAATCATATGAGCATAGCACAGGGTCTATCAACTACTGTATGGCCAGCAAGAATGGAGCGCATAACAAATGGAAAATTATTTGATCTTGTACCAAATAACTGGGAAATCTGGTTAGATGGAGCGCATAACCCTAATGGCGCTGAAATGTTAGCAGCCTCGATTAAAAAAATACCTAAAAATTTGCCATTGTATCTTATACATGGTAGAACAGCGAGACATAATATTAAGATATTTTTAGAACATTTTATTGATCATGAACCAGAACTGATATGTTGTTTAAAGGTAAAATCAGAACTAAAAGGAGAAGAGGCAGAAGTTATACAAAAAAATGCAATTGAAATGGGATTTAAAGCAATTTCATGTAAATCTATTGATGAAGCAGTAGCAGTATGTGTGTACGATGCTAAAAAAAAATCTCTCGCAAAAGATGGAGCACGTATAGTAATATGTGGTTCATTATATTTAGCTGGGGATGTACTGTCTGCAAGCAAATAATTAGCTGTGATTATTTATATAAATTTTTTTAAAAAAATACTGCTTAATAGTATTATTTTAAGGAATAATCAAATGATAGTACAAAATCTACCTTTTATGATATAACTAGTTGCTATGAGTATATCATTGCATACAACAAAGGCACAAAGCAGCATACTATATGTGATTATTAGATTGCTCATAAAATAAATAACATTATCTCTGGATATATAAATTTTGTAGTATGATAAAAATAGGTATTATTGGCGCTGGTTTTTGGGGAAAAGCATTGGCTTCAATTGTAGCACAAAATGCTGAGTCTGTTATACTTTATGGTTTAGAAAGCGATTTTCGAAATATATCAAAATTATCTGATATAAAGAACATCATATTTACAACTAATTTTGATAAGATAATAGGTTGTAATTTGTTTATTATTGCTATTCCTGCACAATACGTAAGCCAAGTAATGCTACTTTTTTATAAAGAGATTATGGATCGTGGTATAATTATTAATAATGACATGCATTTTATTATAGGATCCAAAGGCATTGAAAACACAACTTTAAGATTTATGACTGATATAGTTTGTGATACATTTGGCACTGATTGTGTTGTGGGTGCGCTTTCTGGTCCAAATTTTGCTTCAGAAATCATGGAAGGAAAAGTTGCTATTGCAGAGTTAGCTTGCTCAAATCATGATATTGGAATGCAAATAGTGCAATATTTTACTACTGATAAATTCAAGACTACTTATATTCATGATCTTTTGGGTATACAAATTTGTAGTGCATTGAAAAATGTCTATGCAATAGGTTCTGGCATGATAATTGGGTTAAACATGGGAGCTAATGCTCAAGCAGCATTTCTTAGCGCTGTAGTTAAGGAAATGATGAATCTAATAGAGGCATTCGGTGGTAACAAAAGTACCATCATGTCCTCCGCTGGTATTGGTGATCTATTGTTGACCTGTATGAATGATACATCTAGGAACATGAATTTTGGTTATCAAATTGCATCTGGAGAAGATATTATAAAATTAGTAAAACAGTCTACAGTTGAAGGTTTTTATACAGTTGAGGCTATTTATAGAAAATGCAAAATACATAACATAGATGCAAAAATAATTAAATTGCTATATATTCTGCTATATGAGACAAATGAAATTAATTCTATAAATACAAAACAAATCTTATATGATGCAATTTTTGCGCACATCTAAAAGAAATATCATGTATGCAGCTCCTACAATCACTAGATTAGTAATTATAATTTGTATTATATGTACTTTATCTATGAGTATTGCAACAGCTCATGTTGGTAAAGCTTATGGAAATACTTACAGTAATGATATTATAAAGCTGTATAATATCAACGACAAAGATAAAACAATTTTAATAGGTGAATATAATGAAAGATGGCAAAAAATAGAAGGATTAAGAGATATTGGTGATCGCAAGAATAAGTTAGAAAAAATCAATATCTTGCTTCATGCGGTAGAAGAAGATAAAAAGCTTCTAGGAATAAAGTCTTATACAGAGATATTGAAGGGTGATCCATTGTTACAAAGTATATTTGTTCCTATCTTAAATAAGAGATTTTCTTCCTCAATCTCTGTTGAAGATTTGGTATATTGGTTTAAGTATATTCCATCATCACAAAATTTCTTTTGGTATAATTATGCCAATTTCTTACAGAACAAAAGCAGCAAATTAATAGACTCTAAGAAGCTTGAATTACTGTATCAATGTTTTGTTAAATCCTGGATTGTGACAAAATTAGAGGTAATAGATGACATAGATATAATAAAATCCAATACAATTGCTTATTGTGATATTGAAAAAAAAATTATAGTCCTTCTTGCTAAAGGTCATTATTCGCATGCTAAAGTGTTAGTAAACTATTTAAATAAATACAACAAAGATAAATGGTTAGAATATATTGGATTTTTAACCGTTCCATCGAAAATTTCTCTATATCATATAAAAAATAACGGCAAATATAGAGGATTACAAAGAGATTTAGCGCTACTTGCTTTGAGTAAGTATATACTTTATAAAAAAAATGATCTTATGCAGGCAGTTAAAGTCTTTTCACTTATCAAATATACACCATATATAGAAGATACTTACTGGAAAGTAGTAAAGAATATGATAAGACCTATACTCAAGTTATATCAGTATAATGTCGCTTACAATATTCTTTCATCATATCTCACTGAACTAACTAATTTGGATCATCAGCCAGTTCTTAAGCAAATACCGTCGACACATTTACATTATATTGATGCTTCATATTTAGCAGGCTTTATCTCAATAGAATGCTTGAAAGCCCCAAAACAAGCTCTTAAGCATTTTAAAGATGTTTATTATAATGTATCTTATATTACATCTAAATCACAAGGAGCGTATTGGTTGGGAGTTAGTTATGACCAAATGGGAGATAGTATTAATGCTGCAAAATTTTTCAAAATAGCAAAATCGTATCATGGTATGTTTTATAGCTATATAGCTGCTAAAAGACTAAATGAAATTATAACAAAAAAGACACTACTCGATTATACCACGCAAAAACAAGGTTACCATCATATTGATAATGATATACAATATGCTGCATGGCTAGCAGTAATTTTATATTCATCAAACTATATACAATATGCGAAAAATGTAGTTGATTATTGTGCAAATTATGATCTCAACTATAATGATGCAGTACGTATTACAAATTATTTTATACAAAATAATTTATACACTCTTGCGGTAAGATTTTCAAAAATATATTGTAATAATGGATATGGATTACTGCAAACTGGCTTCCCTTATGATAAAAGCATATTACCACTAAAATATAAAAATAATCCAAGTCTATATCTTGCTTTAATACGTCAAGAGAGTGAATTTGATAAGAAAGCATATAACATAGATGGTGGATCGGGTTTAATGCAATTGATGCCTCGCACAGCATCTGAAATTGCAATCAAATTAAATGAAAATTACGAAAAAAATAAAATGGATTATAGATATAATGTAAAATATGGTGTTTTCTATATAGATTCATTAATTGAATCACTAAGAAGTACTATGCTATCTGTAGCAGCTTATAATGCAGGAAAAAAGAATATTTTATCTTGGATTAAACAAAATCATGATCCTCGTAGCATGCATAATATCCATAAAGTGGCGTGTTGGATTGAACTTGTACCTTTTGCTACGACACGCATGCACATAAAAAAAGTGATGGAGAATTATTGGTCCTATAATAAATTGTATAATAAGCAAAAATTTGAGATCAATTTTTAAATAATGATATTTGAGGTTATTGATAACATGATTATGATAATGTAATGTACTATAATTATCGTACTAAATAGTGGGGTTGTATTGCTGAGTACAAATTAAATTATTAGTGTAAGAGAAAAGGGGATTAGGATTATATTCCTTTACATTACTCTAACTATAAATAAGAGATAAAAGGAATATAGTAGAAAATAGCATATATAAAACTATATATTAGCGTATTATTATAATATATATTAATAAGAAGAAGGGCGCATAAGATTATTTTGTGTGATAATTTATGAAGGATTTAAGCTTTTACGTAAAATGGAATTTAGTATAGAATTGGCTTGTTAAAAAGTTGTCAAAATTATGTTCCAGATTATCAGAAATTATAACAATACTGTTATTTTTTCACTTCTCTTGTGCCTTATATTTTAAATATTACTTTTCACTCTTATTAAGGGCAATATGAAAGAAGTGATTTATTTAGCAAATTGCTTCATTGTTGATAGTAATATTATAAGTAAAAGATTAAAGGTAGAGTTAGTAAGAAGCGAGCATCAATTTTAAAGTGGCGATTTATAATTTAGCTAACTATGTGCAAAAGCATTTATTGGAGAGAGATTTATCACGATACAGATTTGGCTAAAGAATATTCTTGAAAATTTTATTGATAATAAAATAGTCTCTATTATTTTTTTTAAGCACTAATCATATTATATTATTTGATCTCAATGAATATATTTTCATCTTTTTTATGCTATATATACATCTATAATATTTATAGATTATTAATCTTACTTGCATGTTTTTCACAATAAATTAGGTACTAGCTTTCTATAAATGTATTAGTAGAAAGCTTATACGTATTTTAACAATTTTATAGCATTTGTTGAATATAGTTGTGAAGCTTAGCTAAAAATCAATCTGTGTAAAAATTTTTCTTTAGTGCTGTATTTTTAGAGATTTCATAGTTTTTTACTGATGCTGTTGTAAACAGTTATTAGTATTGAATGCATGAAATATATAATTAGTGAGTTTATAGATAAGATAGGGGATACAGGATTTATAAAGTTATAAAGAATTAAATAAAAAGGCACATATTATTATAGTGTGAGTCTCTCATATTTATATTTTAAAGTGAGGTTAATTTTTGCAAAAATCAGGTCTAGCTTCAATATTCAATCTTTTTTATTTGTGTTTTTTCTATCTTTTATAGCATTTACTCCATTTGTTGTATGCATTTTTCAAATAATCTGATTATAGACACTAATTTTACTGATAGAGTGAGCGCAACGCTTAGCGAAGTACCGCTATTCTGGATCTAGAGCACGTTAAAGCACTTTACTCACTGTTTTTTCACACTACTTACTTTTTGCATTATTAAAAGTATAGATTGTAATCCTGTAATTAAACCACTAAACTTATATAAGGTATTATCTATTGTTTAGTAAGATGATGTGTATTGATATTGTCAAAGCATCAATAAAAATAAAATACCAGAATTCACTAATCATGTATTCTTCACATCTTTAACCCTTGATTTAATGAAACTTCTTAAGATAAGTTACACACATCAAACCAATATTCAAAAATTTTTGTGCAGAGAGTACTATATATATTTGTAGCAATATCACTCAACCTTATCTATTCATTCCTCCATTTAATAGAACATCCAATACTTGGATGTTGTACTTCATTAAATACACCTGTCTCAGCTATTGCTTTCATTGCGATAAATAATTCACGCGCACTGTTAGATTGTGGATTTGGAGAGCATATCCTTCCCCTATACTGCAATTTCATAGAAGCATCAAAACCAAAAAAATCAGGTGTGCATACAGCACCATACTCTTTTGCTACTTCTTGTGTAAAATCAAATAAATATGGAAAAGAAAAATTATGTATTTTAGAAAATTTCTGCATATTGGAGTAAGAATCTTCTGGATATTGTGTATCATCATTAGAATTTATACCTATCAATTTAACACCAATATTTTCCAGTTCCCTTGCTTCTAAAACTATCTTATCTATAATAGATTTTACATAAGGGCAATGATTACACATAAAGACTATTACAGTTCCTTTTTCTCCCTTTAATTTTTGTAATGAATGAAATAAACCACCAACTTCGAGCAAATTAAACTCTGGAGCAAGCGAATTCTTTTCAAATTTTGGTGTGGTCAATGCTACCATATCCTATACCTTTTATAAGATAACAAAAAATCGATGTATAGTAAATATATCTACCCTATAATGAATGTGTGTACCAAACATATTTACACTAAAATAGAAAAAAATCACTAGACTGGTATGTAATATACCACATGCGCAGTAGCAATGCAATTGGATGAAGCTTTTCATAAAATTATTAATTTCATTTTTCCATTTTTTATTTTTTTCTTATTACTACTAAACTTCATATCAGTAAGAATATAAATTTACAATTTACATTTTTTCAACATATTTAAACATCACATTATCTCGATATCTTACTATACTGTAGTGGGAGATTGACTTAAAAATAGTATCTACAAGACCAGATTTTGCAATCTATATCTTTTTTGTGTTATTGAAAATTTATAAAACTCCAATTTCCATATGATCTATAAAACACAAAAAATTTATCGTATAGCATGTTGATCATATGCCGTATTCGCGGACAAATCTCAGCATGAGATCTGATAATAAAGTTTGTGTATCAAAGACATTTTTAGCATTACTAAAATCATACCAATCACCATTGGGGTACATAAAACTACTTATAGCAACTTTGTAATATTTGTTATGAGTGATATTACTAATGTTTGTATAAAATGCACCTTCTTTTCTTTGATTTGGCATATTTTGTGTATGATGTATGGCCTTTGCAAGATCTGAACCTGATATATCCACAAACACTAATGTATTATCGAATGGAATTAATTCTTTGATGGTTTTGTAAGATATGCTATCGCCTTTATTTATTTTGGTTCTAAAAAGACCACCATTGATAATAACTGCATCTACTGATTTCCCATCATTCTTTAGATCATCAAAGATTTTTTTGACAAAATATTTGCTCAAAGATTTATAATCTAAATTATTCGACGACACAGATAATACAGTATTTATTTCTTTCTGATATTTAAGATTATTTGCTTTTATAAGATCATCAATATTCTTGTTGGGCAATAATGATGCTCTCTCTGCATATAAGTCTTTTACCATTGGTTTTATGGTGTGGTTTTTAGTATCTATCTCTAGTGCGCCAATGCATTTACCATAACTACATGCCTCAATCACTGGTTTTTTATTCAAAAATCCTGCAACTTTAGTGTGTGTATGACCAGCAATAATTGCATCTATGCCTTCTATACGGCTTAATGCTTCAATCTCTCCATATATAGAGCCATTAGCACTATCCTGCATTGCTCCCATATGTACTAACGCTATAATATAATCTGGAGCATCACTAGAACGTATTTTTTGTATCAATTCCTTTGTGGTTTGTGTAGGGTCATCAAAATGGACTCCGCCAATATTTTTTAATGTTGAATATGGAATTGTGAATTGCGATTCCACAGTAGTGAGACCAAGAAAAGCTATTTTATAACCAGATATATTAAATATTTTATACGCTTTACAAATACTCTCTCCATTGCCGCTGCGAATATTAGAAGATAAGAATTTGAAACCACCATCCCTTTCCCAGCGCCTAAGATGTTTTATGCCCCAATCCAAGTCGTGATTACCAAGAGCGCATACTTTTACTTTAATAGACTTTAAAAATGGTGACACAATATCACCATAAGAGATATTTGAAAGAAAGCCACCTTGATACATGTCTCCAGCAGCAACAACGAGTGAGTTATTTTCTGTAGCCCCAAGATTCTTTTTATACTCATTTAATCCAGTAACAAATTTTGCAAACCCTAAAGCACTGTTGGATTCGTCAGCATATCCATGTAAATCATTGAGAGAAAAAATAAATAGCTTACCAGCAGAAGTTTGATTTGCTAAAATCAAAGATGAATGTTGTGCGAAGAAGAATAATGCAAATAAAATTAATACAAAAATTTTATTAAATGTTGAAAGAGATTTGTTTGATTCATGCATCATATTAATCTACCACTTATTATTTGAATTAAAAATCTTCACATTTAATCTAACGTAGACATACTTGTACCACCTAAAAATTACACTTCATATACAAAAAAATACGAGTAGTGTTTCATAGCGATAAAGCAAATTCTCTTGAGAATATAAAAAATTTTTTATTTGTAAAGAGATTTTTTATAACTTGATCAGTTTTGATTGATATATTTGATTTGCTTTTTACCGTGGTTTTTTATCAAGAATAAGAAAATATATTCATACATATTGGTATTGGATTATATGTAGAGATTATCTCTTATATGATAAGTTATACTACTTCTTAGAGCTTGCAATATTGTTATAACAATGATATGTATTCCTGTGGTTATTGTGTTTGTTTGATGTTTAAAAAAGCATGCGGGGCATAGCGCAGTCTGGCAGCGCATCTGGTTTGGGACCAGAGGGTCGGGAGTTCAAATCTCTCTGCCCCGACCATTCTTTCTTTAGTATTATGATTAGTACTTTATATATTGATAGGAGTTTGGGTTACATAATATATCTTTTCTATATTCTATATGTGTATATTTTGAGTTAAATGTTGAACATATCGGTATTTAACTATTCGTCGTTATTGCCCTCTGTTGTTGATGTTTTTTACAATAACTATACTTTATAGTAAGTAATAAAGTAGAAAAAGATTCTTTTAAAAGGGCATTTTAAAAGGGCATTTTTTAATACTAAAATCAATCTCATGCTGGTGTGAATAAAATTGGTATAATTTGTTTATATTGTAAGTTTATACTATAATTGATTACTTTTATATTTTTGTAATGATAAAAATGAAATTTGAAATTGCTAATCAAGATGATGAGATACGTATTGATAAATGGTTCTACAGGCACTATCCCGAATTGCCATTTTCTCTTGTTGCTAAATTAGCGCGTAAAGGAGAGATTAGGGTCGATGGGAAACGAATCAAGATTTCTACGCGTGTAAAAAATGGACAGCAATTAATAATTTTAGGCAAAACTCTTGCTAAGATTGCTGCAAGCAAAACATTCAAACCTCAAATAGAGAACGCTAATAAGGGGCGATTTCTATCTAAACTATCGGACAATTTTATAAAAAAAATACAAAAACAAATATTATTTCAAAACGATGAGTTGGTAATCATAAATAAACCGATAGGCATCTCTACTCAGGGTGGGACAAAAGTTAACATAAGTGTTGATGAGATTAGTGATAAAATTTTAGCTCATGTAGATTTATCAGAAACAATAGTTAATGATACAGATTTTCGCAATAAAACTGATACTGATAATGGAAGAGAGGTTTATACAATGACCAGTAATAATAACAAACTAAAAATTGTTCATAGATTAGATAAAGAAACTAGTGGAGCATTAATATTAGCTCGTTCTAGCAACAGCGCTGCTAAAATTTCTAAAGCCATACGCGAAGGATTATTTAAAAAAACATACATCGCTATGTTGTCCAATATACCTAACATAAATGAGGGTATTATAGATTTTAAAATTGCACAAAAAAAGAATAACTCTAAAGAGATTGAATATAAATCAGCTATAACAAAGTACAGGGTTTTAGATCGTAGAGATAGTATATGCTTAGTAGAATTTGAACCATTGACAGGTCGCACGCATCAACTCAGAATACATAGTTCTATGTTGGGATGTCCAATTTTAGGAGATCGTAAATATAATACTTTAAACAGTAATTGGTACAAAAATTTTGCTAATGCTTATACAATGGAAAATAAAATGCCCTCCAATGAAACACTTACTAATGCGCGATTGAAACATCAAACATTAGATCAATTAGACTGTACTGTCACTAATTTTATAAAAAATACTAATCTATTGCATCTGCATGCGTGGAAAATAAGTCTTATATTAAATGACATGAATATTGAAGTAAGCGCACCAATACCAGAGCATTTTTATAGAACTGCCAAGACACTACATCTAGAAAATATCTTATTGCAAAAAAGTATTGCAAAAAAGCACTAATGTATAATTTCATAATTTCGTTGTACATCAAATAATTTGTGTAACATAGCATTATTTAACATATGACCAGAGCGATGTGCTTTTATTTTTCCAACGATATTAGCTCCAGCTAAGTATAAATCCCCTATACAATCTAAAATTTTATGCCTCACAAATTCGTTTTGAAAACGCAATCCATCGTCATTTAATATACCTTCATCATCGAGTCCTATAGAATTACTCAAAGATGCTCCTCGAGCAAACCCAGCTTCTCTGAGTTTTTCTAAGTCACTTTTGAAGCCAAACGTCCGCGCACCGCTTATTTCGTTAATAAATGTAATAGATTTTATATCAACGCTATCACTGTGAAGTATATCATCTGTAAAAACATAATTTTGTTTTCCGATAACTCTATGTGCAAAGTCTATAGAGAAATCTATAGTAAGCTTATCATCAGGATAAGCTTCTATATAATTATTTCCTTGTGATACACTAATATACTCCTTGATCTTTATAATTCTCTTTTTTAAGTTTTGTTTAATTATACCAACGCTGGATATTAAATTTATAAATGGAGCAGCACTACCATCCATTATTGGAATTTCAGAGCCATTTATAGTAATTAATGCATTATCTATGCCGCATGCCCATAATGCTGACATTAGATGTTCCACAGTATGCACCGATACACCATCGCTGTTATTAAGCGTAGTGCAAAGAGCAATGTCAGAAACGTTGTTAAATTTTGCTGCAATATCTCGTGACCTGCCTATTATATCAGTTCTTCTAAATATAATACCAGAATTAGGTGTAGATGGAGAGATTACAACATCAACGATATCTCCGCTATGAAGACCTATACCTGAAAATTCGAATTCCTTAGCGATAGTTCTTTGCATTTTATACGTACTTAACTTTAAATTGTTAGAAATTTACTCATAACACTTTTACTCATAATACCAAATTTTACAGATACGCTATGCATCGCTAAAAGGCAAATTAAGTATTATTACATATTGTTACAATAATCATTGTTACAAATAATCAATTATCATAGATGATCTTATAGTATATCTTTTGTTTTAATGTAGATATTTAGGTGCTACATAGAAGTAGTATTGTGGATATAGTGATGATTATTGAGATATGAAAGAAATTACATTCGAAAATTTCACTAGAAAATATATTACTAATAGTCAGTCTTCGACTTGTATATATGTATTGTTCTGATTTTTATATCTATTTATGAACACTAACTGAGCATTTATATGTTGTTATTGTAAATATGTGCGTGCTTAAATTAGGATTTCGATGTGAATTGCCTTATGATAACATAATAAATTTTATTACAAAATTAGAAAATGTAATATTTATCCATATAAAATCCATATAAATGGTTGCACTAATATTTCTTTTGTGTTATACTTCGCCTCGAAGGTGCTTTTATAGAACTTAAGATCTCGTACCAAAACCCTCCTGTCTCGTACTTTCTTTTGTTCTAGCACCTCCGTCTTTAGTTCGGTATTCGATTTTTTCGTACTATTTTTCTCATATAATCTTTGTATCAGTTCTTTTTATCTGTTGCTAAAAGATTACACTTGTCGATAAATCATAATTTTTAGTGAAAAAGCCATTGCTTTATGCTTGATTTCATATAGCATTTATTGGATGTATGGGTTTTTATAACAAATTCAGCAGGTTTTTATAATATGTCTCTAGTAAAAGGAAATAATATGAGAAGTCTTTTTTTAACTGTATGTGCGATGACACTTTTAACCGCATGTAAATGTGGCCATCAAATTGATAATAGTGGAACCAATGTTCTGACACCAACAACGAGTGAGAATATGGTTTTTGAGAAGCAACTTATTCAATTAGGTGATAGAGTATTTTTTGCTTACAATAGCGCTAATCTAACACCAGAATCTATAGAAATGCTCAAGAAGCATGTGGAGTTCATTAAAAATAACAAAAATACCCTTACTTATACAATAGAAGGGCATTGCGATGAAAGAGGTACAACCGAATATAACTTAGCACTTGGTGAAAAGCGCGCTTATAGTGTACTGAAATTCTTTAAGTCACATGGCATTGACCAATCAAAAGTAAAGATAATTAGCTATGGTAAGGAAAAGCCAGTAGCTTTAGGACATGATGAAGAATCATGGAAGCAAAATCGTCGGGCTGTAACAGTTGTTAACTAAACGACACAATTTTGTGTGGATTTGAATATAAAATAAGAGCATGCCATATTTTGTGGTATTTGTTTTTGAATATTTGTTGTGAGTGTGGTGTGCTTTTTGTTTTATAGTATTAGTGGTGTATGTATTCAATAATACATCGTGTTGTGGTAAATACGCAGTGCTGTTGCGGGGCGATATGTTTTTGTGTGTAAATTTAGCTGGAAGCACAAACATATAGAGTGAGTTGATAGGATAGAGCTATAAAACAATGTAAAACGCTATCGTTGCATTTGGTATTAATGTTTTAGTTTATTCGCTTTTCTGACTTTATTTTATCTGTTTTCGTGATTTTGATCCTATTGCAAGGCATGGGTGTGTGAGTATTATTACTAAAAGCGGAATTTTTTATATTTCGTGAAGAAGTTTTAAATTCGATTTTTAATTATGTAAATTTACTACTTCAATCTTATTGCTTCAAGTTTATTGTACTTCTAATTAATTAAGTTGGTGCTTAGTGTAGCACTCTATACATTGATTGATATGTGAGTGTGTGTAGTTAATATCGCAGACTATACGAATGATCTTTTATATAAAAAACAAGCATTTGTGAATGTTTGCTGGTGCTATATGTGGAAGGTGTATATTTTTGTATCTATTTTAAGTAGATTTCGGTAATTAATTATACAATATTGTATTGCTGAGTTAGAGAATAATCGTATTCTTGCTATCGGTGATAATATGGCTAATGATATTGTTGGAGCTCATAATATTGGTATGGCACATATTTTGCTCAAATTACCTCAACTACTAGATAATTTTTTATCGATCTTTTAGAGGCAATATACGTTATATAATAAATATTATTGAATTTTGTGGATTTTTTGTATCACATATGTATTGTTGTACATATTGATATTGCACTAAATTATCTCATATATTGATTTTAAATTTCGCTTATATACTGCGTTGTTATTATAGGCACAATAGCATAAGAGAGTTTGAAAGAGTTTGAAAAAGTGAAAAATCATTATTTGATTATTAATTCAAATGCGTTTGAATGATACGCTTGAATGAATTTCAAGAATTATTATACCCTTCTTTATTTTTTCATAACGAAAACATTTTGACAAAGCAGAGATTTGTGATATTTACTACAGTTGAGTTCGTGACTTGAATTTTTTAAGTAACAGAAGATTAATTAAAATATGGAAAATAAGAACATAGGGAACATAAGGGATAGAGTTATCAAATTGGTTGCTAAATCCCTAGATATTGATCTTGATGCAAAGCAGATTAATGAGGAAAGTGAGTTTTCTAAAGATCTTCAAGCAGATAGTCTGCATTTAGTAGAATTGATTATGGCTGTAGAAGAGGAGTTTAAGGTTGAAATTCCGGATAATGAAGCATCAAAGATGAGAACTATAGGTGATGTGATAAAGTATATTACAGATTTAACTAAAGAATAGTGTGGATATATAAGAATAGATGCTAAATTTATATAATTAGTTGCTTTGTCTATGTATGTTGTATTGTAGTGATATTGGCTTATTGTATCTTAGTTATATTTTCATAAAATAATAATAGAAAGGCATCAGTGGGCAATGGAAAAGAGTAAGTATGTAAAATACAATGTTCTTACTGGCGATAGGCCAACTGGTAAATTGCACTTAGGTCATTATGCAGGTTCTCTATCTGAAAGACTGAGATTGCAGGAGATTGATGAATGTATTTTATACGTAATGATAGCTGATGTACAAGCACTTACTGATTATAGCGATAGACCTGAGTATGTTGTATCAAGCATTCGTGAAGTTATGTCTGATTATCTATCAGTGGGGTTAGATCCGAAAAAGATAGTATTTTTTATACAATCTCAGGTCACAGAATTAGCAGAGCTGACTGTGTATTTTTTAAATTTGGTAACTGTTAGTCGTTTAGAAAGGAACCCAACAGTAAAGGCAGAAATACAACAAAAAGGATTTAGTGAGTCAATTCCAGCTGGATTTCTTTGTTATCCAGTAAGTCAGGCAGCAGATATTACAGCATTTCAAGCGGAATATGTCCCAGTGGGTGCTGATCAAGCGCCACTTATAGAACAAACAAATGAGATAGTGCGTACCTTTAATAGACTGTATAAAACAAATTGCCTTAAAGAGGCTAAGCCAATTTTCGGTACAGTTAGCAGGTTAATGGGGATTGATGGAAAAAGCAAAGCTAGTAAATCTTTAAAGAATGCAGTCTTCTTATCAGATTCGGCAGAAGAAATAAGGCGTAAAGTTTTTGCTATGTATACAGATCCTAATCATCTGCATATAAGTAATAAAGGAGCAATTGAAGGCAATGTTGTTTTTCAATATCTCGATGCTTTTCATCAAGATAAAGAAGAGGTAGAAGAACTAAAAGCAAAATATAGACATGGAGGGTTAGGCGATACGACAGTAAAAGAGATTCTTAATACTACACTACAAGATTTTCTTACACCAATTAGAGAGCGTCGTATAGAAATTTTTTCTGATCTATCTTTGATAGAAAGTGTTTTATATAATGGAACACAAGAGGCTCGTAGAGTAGCGAATGTTACTATTAGAAATGTTAGAAGTGCAATAGGTATAGATGGCTACTTTAATCAGTATAAAATTACATGAGATCTTAATATTTTATATGTCAAATATTATTGTGGCTTAGTATTTCTTGAGATTTTCTTAAATTTTATCAATCATTTGATAAATGATGATAGTGGTGTTGCAACTGAGTTATTATTGGTTATCGCAATCTATTATTATGTTAGGTTTTGTGGCTATAGCTATAATGTTGGTACTTAAAGTAAGATGATTAATATGTATAAGGTAAAAGTGTTTGTTAAGATGCAAAGTGCATCTTATAAAATAATGTTTCTTTGACTATCTTTAGTAGAAAAATACTATATGTTATTTTTCTATCAGCATTATGCCCAGATGGCGAAATGGTAGACGCACTAGCTTCAGGTGCTAGTAACTGTAAAGTTGTGGAAGTTCGACTCTTCTTCTGGGCACCATGTATCGTGATGACTTATGTTATATTAGTTTGGTGAAGTTTTTTATAGAATTTATAAACTTTTTATAGAATTTACAAACTTTAAGTAAAGTTAGCTATCGCGTAATGTGAGTTAAAAAGCGTAAAACTTTAACTTGATGATTTCATCATTTTATGTTCCATACATTATCTATTGACTACTAAGAGATTATTAACACTAATGTGTCTAATGTATATGTGTGCGATTTTTGTTTTTACTAAAAAAAACAAATTTTCAAGAAATTTAAGATTGAACAAAATAATCAATTAAATATAAGATTATATGGAGCGAGAAAGCGAGAGATTGAAATAATTTTGACAAAATGATCTAAGTGATTCTCATTATAGAACTTTAATAATGAACCTTATATTGGCAATATTTGTGATAAATGAATTATTTAAAATGGAAGATAATATAGAAAAATTATATACCATTTGAGATTGTCGATGGTAATTTAGATGAATATAAGAATTTGAGAATTATTTGAGAATTTTAGGTAAAGTTAATGATAAAATAATAAAAATATCTTCAAAATTGAGTGACGAAAATAACAAGAGTAGTGTAGAAATAGCTAAATGCATACCCATAAGTATGGTATTATAAATGCTGTAGATTTTTTAAATAGCTCTAAATCTTTCGTATAAAGGATTTAAGGATTTTTATACCTGATAAATAAGTTGAGTATGGAGAGATACTAAATTCAGAAGAAACGATATTTCTCAAGAAAATAAGATATATCTGCTTTAGACAATAATATTAAATGGCAAGAATGTCACATATGAAATAATAATATGCATTAGTGTGAAATAACTAAATTTTAGCACAATAGAATATGCAAGAAAGCTACAGTATTTTTTTAATATTAGTAAAATTGTTCTCGATAAGACTTATAAACAAATTACTAATAACAGTAATATTCAAAAGTACATCGATTATGATCTTTATAAATTATGATCTTTATAATGAAAAAGCAATAAATAAACAAAATAAAAAATATGTAGATAAAGAAAGAATTAGTAGCAAATAATGTAATAGCAAATGGATTGCATAATATATAAGCAATATGTGTATAGTTAGTGTAGTTAGCAATTTTATTGTGTTTGTTTTTACAAAAGTTGATTATAATCTTTTAGGGAGAATGATAAGGGAAATGATTATTTTAAAGATATATTATTCCAATAAAAGTCCTTTTGTAGATTTGAAGTTGATCGTAATATATTACTAATTTGTTAATAAAAGGTCTGATAGTTGTGCAAATCCTATCTCTTTCATAGATGTTTTTCAAAAATGAAAAATTACACTATAAATCTATTCGTATTTATCTCAAACATAGCGTTTGATTTATGATGTATTGTCAAAACAGCCTATTATTCTTCATATCTTACATATATTTTTGATGATGTTTTTGATAATAATATTTCTATACACCAAGATCGGGAAAAAAGAGCATTAATAATTCATCGAAATATCCACCATTTTTTATTTCTATCCTACCTTTAGGGTCTTGCAGAATTAAATGTAAACGTATTTTTTTTGTATCTTGGGTGAGTTTAGTTTTTAAAAATGTTTTGATTTCAGCTTTTTTTATATCATCTAATGTCTTCTTAGATTTAAATAAATCCACATTGACACTCCCATCTCTATTATCAATAAAACCCTCACTACCAATTTGATTTAAAGAATCTCGCATAATTCTAAAGTAACAGTCGATCAGCTGCTCGTAATTTACAATATCGTTTTGTAAGTTCATATACTGCAACACATCTTCTTTCATAGTTACATCACCATCAAAATACAATTCAAAAATATTGCTTTTTATTGCGCACATCTTTGCTTTAAAAAAATCTGTAGTAGTATTAAGAATATTGTATCTAACCTTACTCTCATCTGTTATATTTATTGATTGATCAGCGCTATTCTTCTTCCTATTATTATTATTATTATTATGTATAATATGCTGCTTAGAATTTTTGTCATTGAAAATAGTATCAGCATTATTATTAGCAATTTTTGTTTTATTATTTAATATGTTTTCTTTTGATCTTATATCTAATGCGCAGTTAAAGTCGAAGATAAAATCCTCATCTTGAGTTTTTTCTGTGAATATATCGCTACATACTTTAAATAATTTATTATCTTTGTTTAAGCTTAGCTTATTTAGTGTTATCAAGATATTATTTGACTTTCCATTATTAATTTGCGAATTACGTTTTGTATTGAATTCAATATTCTTTACGCTTAAATATTTTGAGTTATCTATAATTAAGTTTAATCCAGTAATAGAATAATCTATCTCTTTTATAAAACGTGAACCACCAATATATTGTATCAAGTTGACTGATTTAAATTTTATCATATTTTGATAATTATCATCCCAAGTAAGAACGCTTTTTATATTCTTCTCTCCTATTTTTTTGAGATTAATTATTAAATCATTAGGAAGAATTACATTGAAGTTATTTGAAAAAATATCGCTAATGATAATAATTCTATCAGTTATGCCACTTAATTTAAAGGATGCATGATCAACAATAAATTGTGGAGAATATATTTCTGCTTTTAAATTCCAAAACTTCCAACCAAAATATTCAATATTTTTATACTCAATATTAATTGAAAAATTATTCATAATATCTTTTTGTGTTTCATGAATAATTTTTTCTATATGAGTAACATGTGCAAATCTAATACCGAGATAAGAAATGATTGAAAAAATAGGTATTATAATAGCTATTATAATACGCTTTTTTGATAAGATTTTTTTAAATAGAGATTCTTTGCGCGCTAATCTCTTATGAGCAAAATGTTTCTCTATTTTTGTATACTTTGTCTTAGACATAAATCGCTTATTATTTGTACCGAATAATAACAAATGAACACAGCATGAGGTTAATTATAATAATATTAATACGCAAGAATAAATCTCCAATTTTTTATTTATAGTAACAAAACAATTTCATTAAAACATATTTAAACGCATGTAATTTTCATATATTTCAATATCAAATAACACTACTACAATTAAAATTTATTGCGATATAATAGGGGTTTTTCTTATAGAACGCTCTAATATATTGCTACTGTACGCGCAATAGCGAATACATTAACAGATTTTGCAGCTCCTTCAATCATTAAAATTTTTGCACATTCATTTACTGTAGCACTAGTTGTTACTACATCATCTATTAACAATATTCTTTGATCTTCAATTTTATTCTTGAATTTATTGTTTATACTAAAAATACCTTCCACATTATTCCACCTATCTTGCATGCTTTTCTTATTTTGGCTTATAACGTTTTTTGTTCTAATTAGTGCATCTTGTATCATCATTTTATCAATTGTCTTTGAAAGAAGTGCGGTCAATACCGCAGACTGATTATACCTTCTTATCATAAGTTTTCTTCTATGCAGTGGTACTGGAACTATTATATCTATCTTATCTGCTATCTGATTATATAGCAAAAGTAACCATTTCACGAAGATCTTACATAATTTTAAATCATCATTATATTTAAAATTTTTGATTAGATGTTTTATTGCCCAATTCTCATATTCAAATACTGCTCTTATATTTTTGTAATATATCTTCCTAGTTTGTGTTCGACAAACATTGCATATCATATATGTTTCAATTGTTTTTGTATTATTTTCATTTATTACTTTGCTTTGAATAAAAAAATCCATAGCTAAATTAGGAGCGAGTGGGGAGCCGCATTTATTGCAAATTGGTAAGGTAATAAACTTTAACTTATTCCAACAATCAACGCAAAGCGCTTGTCCGCTAATATTTAAGATGAATATGTCACATAAAACGCAACGTCGTGGAAGAAGTATGTCTATTAGCCAATTTATCACTCTTTTTTAGATATAGCTTAAGATTAATGATGAGTATTTATGCAATAACAATAAATACAAATATGTATAAGACCATATTATTTAATGAGCAATTTAAAAAATCCATTGTATAGATTTAAATCTATTTAAATTACCTACTTTAATTATTTTACCTAATTTAATTATCTTTCTATTAATAATTTGTCGTAGATTCTCAGCAATTCATTATATTTAGCTGTTCTGTCAGTTCTAGAAACTGAGCCAGCTTTAATATAGGTACTTCCAAATGCAACAGCAAGATGTGCTATAGATACATCTTCTGTTTCGCCAGAACGATGTGATATAATTGTCTTATAACCATTACTTGTTGCTAATTTTACAGTGTTGATTGTTTCGCTCAATGTTCCTACTTGATTAGGTTTAATAATTACTGCATTTGCTATATTGTTACTAATTCCTTCTTGAAGCATTTTTTCATTAGTGACGAATATATCATCTCCTACTAATTGAATATCGCATTTCATATTAGCAGTTATTTGTTTCCATCCATCAAAATCATTTTCTGCTAATGGATCTTCTATTGAGATAATAGGATATTTTTTCATAAGAGTTTTATAATAAGTTATTAGTTGAGAAGAAGAAAAATCTTTATTACCTTTCATTACGTATAAATCATCACCTTTATAAAAATCTGATGCAGCGGCATCTATTGCTAATTTTACTTCATCAAATCCATATCCAGCGGATAATATTGCTGAAGATATTATATGTAATGCATCTTCTGATGAGGATATATGTGGTGCAAAACCACCTTCATCACCAACATTTGTACTAAGTCCTAGTATTTTTAACTCATTGCGTAAAGAATAAAAAACTTCACTGGCAATTCTAATGCGATCTTTTATCGAATCGCCAACAATTGGAATTATCATAAATTCTTGTAGGTCCAGACCATTATCAGCATGTTTCCCACCATTAACTATATTAATCATGGGCAATAGGTGATTAAGATTTGTCATATAATTGCAATTCTGCGGATTATATATGCTGCCTATATACTCAAAAAGCTCAATGTTATGTGCATTTGCCTGTGCCTTAGCAAATGCCATAGATACAGCTAGTAGTGTGTTAGCGCCTAAGTTAGATTTATCAGGTGTACCATCCATTTTTATTAGCATTTCATCTAAAGCTTTTTGATTTGCAAAACTTTTTCCCATACAATGTGATGCTACTATATCATTTACATTTTTTACTGCATTTAATACACCAAAGCCATGATAACGTTGTCCCCCATCTCTCAATTCATGTGCTTCTTTACTTCCAACAGAGGCTCCGCTAGGTACTGATGCTCTACCAAAACCATTATTTTCTTTTAAACTAATATCAACCTCAATTGTTGGTTTTGCCCTACTATCAAGAATTTCTCTGGCTCTTATAGATTTTATAGTATTCATATATACTTACTGCTAATAAAGTACTATCATTAAAATGATATATTGTTATCATCTTGCGAGACTTGAGTATTGTGTAATTTTATTTTTACTCATTCATTATTTCACATTGTTTAAAGATATTTAAATTATCATCTCTATCTTGTGTTTCAATTCTAAGTAGACCTAATACAGTATGGAACACATTATCTTGTGATATATCTTTATTTGTTGTTTTCCTATTCGCTACATCTTTCATACATAATTTATTAATTCTATGTGATTTAGCAAAACTATCATTTATCCAAACTATCATTGGTACAAGTCGCTGTTCCTTAGGTGCTATAAGCAATGGCCATCCATGCAGATAAATTCTATTCTCACCTAGCGACTCACCATGATCACTAATGTATATTATAAGGACATCGGATTTTATTTCTTTCATAGATGATATAAGATTGAAGAGAAAATAGTCTAGATATAATATCGTATTATCATATGCATTTATAACTTCCTCTCTAGTACAAGATAAAAAATCACTAGTACTGCAGAAGGGTGAAAATTTTTTAAATTCAGTTGGTACACGTTCATAATAAGCGGGACCATGACTCCCTATAGTGTGTAAGACAATAAATGTATTCTCTTTGCTCATATCTTGTTTTAATGTTTCAAGTATGTTAAAGAATTGTGCATCATAGCTTTTTTTATTTGGTAAATCCTGATATGCATGTCGTCTAGCTACTCCGTAGCTATCTTGATTGTTGTCATACCATTTTATTGCAAATCCAACTTTTGCTGCCACATCTAATAGATTTGTTATATTGTCTGAATTATCTGGATTAAATTCATCACTCTTTAGTTTAGAAAATATACAAGGAACTGAATGCGCAGTAGATGTACCGCATGATAACACATCTTTTATTACAACGAGATCTTGTACCTTTTCCAGTAATGGGTTAGTTTTGCGTTGATAACCATTGAGTGACATATTACCAGAACGTGTAGATTCGCCTATAACAAAAATCACATTAACAGGTTTCTCATTTTTTGCTAAAAAACTGCTAACCCTAGCATGATTACAAAAAAACGGTTTATTTTTAATATGTAATTTAGCCTTGATAATACTAGAGCCCGCAGCAAATATGTTAAGTGGAACTACCTTAAATCTCAAGCGTGAATCTTCTCCATTTTTTCTAAAAAAACCTATTATGTCTTTAGAGTTAAAGCTAAATAAAGCTAATATTAGCAATAATGCTATAAATATTCTACCAGAATAAAATCCCACGTATTTAAAAAAAGATCGTTCAAATTTTATTTTTACACAATAAAAAATTAGTACTAAAGGGAAAATTATTTTAGGTACTACAGCAATAAAAAACCTAAATGTTAACAGCTCTAATACTTCTTTTACATCAGTATTGATTACATTGAGCATCATCGACTTATCTAATATCACTCCATAATCACTCATATAATAGTTTGCTATAATTGATGCGATGAGAAGTGTACTAAGCAAAATTCTCCATAAATAAGGTATTATTAGAAAAGAGCAAAAAGAGAAATTCATGATGATCATAGTCATCACCATTTGAATTTTTATAAGTGTAGTTGTTTTGACTGCATCTAAAAATTGCCAAAATATGTTGTTTGCAATCAGAAGTAGATATATAGAAATCACTATGGAAGCTAGAGTTGGGGATATATAAAAACGCATAGATTTAGCGTGTACTTTTATAGAAAAAATTTCTTTAAAGGTCTTAATTATATGCATAACTACAATACTCTTTTATCAATTTATAAGTGAATTCAAATAATATGTAAGCAACATCAGTAACCCGCTAAGTACGATAAGTACAATTACGCAAATCAATATTTCAGCTAGTTAATTTTAGTTAGTTAAATTTCGATAAAGATACTCAATTGCATAAATCTAGCAATACATTTTTAGTATAAAGCGATTGAAAATTTAATAATTGCAAAGTAGCTAACATATAGCACAACCAATTATACAAATTTACTAGCATAATTATCACACTTCATGCATTATTCACTAATTAGTACTTATAAAAGTACTTATAAAAATTTCTATTGCTTCCTCTTGACAGTGTTGATAGTTAGAATTAATATGGTCGGATGTTGTTAGAGTTTAATATATCTAATTATAAGTTGTCAGATTTTGTGATTAATTGAGAATATATGGCTATAAAAATAAGATTGGCTAGAGGGGGCGCTAAAAAAAAACCTTTTTATCGTATTGTTGTTGCTGATGCAAGGGCTCCGCGCGATGGAAGGTTTATAGCGAAGCTAGGCACTTATAACCCACTGTTACCCAAGTATAGTGGTGCTCGTGTTGTATATGATAGATCTAAGGTTGCTTATTGGCTTGGTGTTGGTGCAAAGATGACTAAAGTGGTTGAACGGATACTTAAGCTAGAAGTAGTGTAATTGCAGTATTTGTTTTTGTTGTTGTATTTATATTTCTTGTTTAGTGATTAGTTGCTTTTCTTTAAATTCTCTAAGTTGACTATTCTCTTTATTGCAGATATGAGAATCATTTTTTCAATTTTGTCTGATGGAAAAAAGGGAAAAAAGGATCAGTAGGGTGGATGTAGCAAAAAAATATTTCATGAAAGAAAGATTTTATTTGTATCTGAGTATCTTATTTGGTAGGGGTGCAGTAAAGTTTTTGTTGATTGTTTTTTCTGTATCTGTGTTCTTTGCTTTTGAAAATACGTACTACAAAAAGAATAGTACATTTCATTCTGGAAATATAAGTACTATCGCTTCAATGTTCTATGGGGTAATATCTCGCCCATTCTATATGCTCAACGAATACTATTCATCTTTTGTAGATAAGTTCAGTAGATGGCATTATCAAGAAGATGTCAAATTGCTGGTAGAACAAAAAATATCTCTTGAAGATAAAGTTGCTGTTTTGGATGGAGAAAATAAGCAATTAAGGCAATTAGCACATTTTATTAGCACTCCTCAAGGATTTGAATTTGTTAGTGCTAGAGTGACCAAGGCGATAATGCACAATGGAGATCGTGCTTTTGTTATCAACATAGGTAAAAAACATGGAATTGATTTAGGATGTATCGTAACTAATGAAACAAATATAGTAGGAAGAGTTTATGAAGTTGATGAATACTCATCCATTATTATTCCAATAACAGAAAAAAGATTCACAATTCCAGCCATAGTATTATCAACTGGCCAAAATTTTATTGCGACTGGAGCAGGTAGTGATAGATTGATGAAGATTCATTATATCAATAATGATAATACCAAAAATAATAATAGTAATATAGGAAAAAACTTGCAAACTGATAACAGTAGAGCTGAAAGTGATGATAATAATCACGTCAATGAGAAATATAATAATGAAATTATTGCAGCAAAAGAGGGGGATCTTGTCGTTACTTATGGTCAGATAGGTATTATTCCTCATGGCATAACGATTGGACGCATACACTTTATTCGTGATATACCATTTGTAAAACTATCTGAACGATGTCAAATTAGGTATTTAGTAAAAATTTTTTTCGAATCCAAAGATACAAAAAGTCACTGACAAAGCATTTATACGTATTGAATTGCTAAGCAATACAAAATATTGCTTTCATCTATGAATCACAAAAATCTAAAGATCCAATATTTACTCACAACATCTAGAAAAAAATGAGCTTAAGCCACATGAAAATAGCTTATATCGGTCAATCACTTTATGAATATTAAATTGTTACATATATACCTATATATTCTTGATAGATATAATATATTGCCTCATTTCTGATACTGTTATTCTTGCTCTTGATTTTTACTAGTATTATTAACGATTTATATATCTCTATCAAACTCATTTATTACTAATCTAAAAATTGAATTTGGTATCAATGCTCTTTTTTTGTGGTAAAAGTATAATAAGGAATTCCAATTTCTATTCTAGCATCAATTCCTCTCACCTATAAGTAAATGTTTTGATTGTATTGAGGTTATTAGCTGCAATGATTGTATATGATAATCATTGTTGATATGATAATCCAAAGCTTCAATGAGGAAATTTATAGCTCTCATGTTAGTACTGTAGCAAATTCCTTTCATTACTGCATAGTTTGCTGCAAGTAACGAAGATTCAAAAAATCTCACAAAAGCTCTACCTTCTATGGATACAGAAAACGCAGATTTTGAGGAAAGAGTAGTCAATCTTGCAAAAAAGTATCTTCACTCTAACACTACTGACCCCAAGATAAAAAGACTTGCTGAGAATATCTTGTGAGCAGATGAAGAATATCAATGAAAGCGTAAAGCCCTCATATACAGTTCTACATCAGATCAAACTAGTTTTAATTAAGAGCTACACTTTGTCTAGCGCCATATGTACGAAGCATTTAAATCGCATGTAGTCATACTGCACTCCAATTTATAATTTTTGCTAAGAATTTATCTAATGCTATAACTGTTATATCATTATCAATACTATATTTATCTTCCCCGCCATAAATAACAAATTTATAAGAAGCTTTTGTATCTACGATACTTTGATAAAACCCTCTGGTAATTTTTGGTACTAAACCGTATTTTATTCTATAGCCCAAATTTCACTCGTGCTAAATTTAAGTAATAAAGCAATTTCAGCTCCAGCAGCAGTACGATAAAAATATGACTCCGTACTAGAGGTAAAATACTGCGAATATTTCCAATACAAAGCCTTCCCAGCTTTTTCCTAATATTGGATTAGATAACAAAGAATTATTATCGTCTACAGCTAAAGCGAGATAAAAATGGTATACGGCAGGAATGTGATGTGATGTGATATGATATGATATTATTTAATCATCAAGAATTAAAGTAATATCGGATGACGTATCCAAGTAGTTTTCGCAAGAAAGTATTAACTATAAAAGAGAAAGAAAAATTATCATTTATAGAGATTGCAGGACGTTTCAGTTTATCTAAAACTACAATTTTTAAGTGGAGCAAAAGGCTAGATCCGCAAAAACATAGGAATAAGCAACC
>NZ_JAJBJC010000194.1 GCF_021811825.1 Candidatus Anadelfobacter sociabilis
AATTTGTCACTACCATAATTAGAAAAAGTACTAGGACTACCTAACAGTTCTAAGACATCTAGTTCATTGCTTTGATTTATTTTTATCTTCATTAACTTATTATTTATATCTCCTAAATCCCCAAAACCCCAAAACCCCAAAACCCCAGTTACATAAGAGAAGATTGAAATAAAATATATTTATTTAAATTTGCTCAATAAATATGAATATCTTGTGAACTGCATGGTTGATATTAAAGTGGCTGTTAGTCATTGCTCTTGTTTTAATAGTTTGGATGCTATATAATATGATAATTCGTCCATGGTTGATGAGAAGAAAGTATCTGAAATATCCTAACTGAATGCAATCATCTAAGTTCTATCCAGTTTTGGGTGATTTTACTTTACTATTTGAAAGCAAGAAGCAAAACAAGTTTATCTTTAGTTGATACATGGATTCAGTTAAGCAGAATAAGAATTTTGATATAAGATTATATTTCTATGGAGAAGATCCTCAATTCCAGATTGTTTCGTTAAGAGCTCATAAAGAATTTATTGATTTGTTTCCTCATAAAGTTGATAGATCAGATTCAATGAAGAGATCCTTAGTAAAGATTTGAATTGGATCTTTTGATCAGTATCTTACAAATGAGAAATATAAATTAATCCGTTCTGAGTTCTTGAAAGCAATTGGATTTAATGAAATCTCAGCAAGAATCAAAGAAATCATTGAAATCTTTGACAGTTTTATAAATGCTTGGCCTGAGGAGAAAGATATAAATCTTATTGAATTAGTTCAAGATATAACATTCGAAGTAATAAATAATCTTTTATTCGGAAATGATTCAGCTAAGATCATGAATAAATGAAGATTCATCGAGTTAGATGGATCTGAATCTATTCTTGGATTTAGTGAGTGATTTAGACGTATCTTAAATGATACCTTTTCTCATTATCATAGGTAATCTTTTACTAGTCTAACAATAAATATTTTACAAGTTATTTTATTACAAATAATGAAATCTATATTTAAGATAAAGAATTTAGATAAGTTAATTATTATTAATTTTTATTTAAAAATATGTTATAGCATCAAATATAAATTGTTCCCTCTATTAGCAGATCATAACATAATTGAACCATTTAAAACTGATAAAAAGAATATTGACTACTTGAATCAAAATTTGAATGAATTTGTGAAGCAAACGAAAGACTCTCAGTCCGCATTTTCAAAGATCCTTCAGAACGGAAATTTAGAAGTTGACGAATTAGTTAATAACATTAAAATATTTTTAATTGGAGGAACAGAAACATCTGCAAGAACTATTTGTTGTATCGTTTATTTTCTATCAAAGTATCCAAAGTGATATGACAACCTAATTAAAGATTTGATCGACTGAGGCGCATTAAATATTGATGGATCATTGAAGTCAATTACAAAAGAAATTGTAAACGATTGAGATTATTTGAACTATGTAGTGAAAGAAGCTATCAGAATCGATCCACCAGCTGTTGAAACAATTCCTTACAAAGCACTTGAAGATATTGAAATATGTGGAATTCCAATTCCTAAAGATTGAAAAATTGAGTTAGGAATATTACCAAGGCAATATAATCCTGCTGAATGGAAAGATCCTTATTCCTTTATTCCAGAAAGATTTGATCCTGCACACCCAATGTTTGACAAACCAAATTCTGAGAATAAATCAAGAGATTCAATTTCATATGCACCATTCTCGTTTGGAATGAGATCATGCAGTTCACAAGATATTCATATATGGCACCAGAAATTGTAATAAAAAGTGAGTACTGAGGACCACCAGCTGACATTTGGGCTTTTGCAGTACTTTTGTATGCATTACTAAATGGAAGTTTTCCATACAGAGGAGCTACAGAT
>NZ_JAJBJC010000195.1 GCF_021811825.1 Candidatus Anadelfobacter sociabilis
ACTTAATAATTTCTTATTGAAAATAAGATTAATATTATAAAAATTGATTATTAATGCCTTTGAAATCTATTTCTGGTCAAAAGCCTATTGTTTGATGCATTACTAAATGATCTTTTGCCGAGAACTATATCAAAATCAAATTATATTGTGATCAAATGAATGTGAGTTTTGTTCAAATCGAAATTATAATTAATAGTTTACTTACCATGTGTTCTGACATTATACTTTGGAGATAGGATTTGATCTGGGAATTTATTTTCTATTAGAGGATTAAACTTGACATTCTGATTTTGCACAGATCCATCAAGAGCATTTGATTTTGCTTCAGAATCTTTGTTAGAACTTCTTGGATTAGAACTACTATTATCAGGACTAATATAAGAAAGAACTTCTGGTTTATGTTTAATTACTTGGGACTGCCTTATGTATATATTCATCATCTCACTATCCTCAATTTGCAGTTTTTGATATATTTCATCAGCTGCAACATTATAAATAGAGCTAATTTGCTGAATAACTTCAGGATCAAAGTTCATGAAGTTATTGTACTTTCAAATCTTAACTTCTTCTTCATCCATTTGAGTTTCATGTTGATCTATCTCAATGCCTTGATCGCCTCAATGTTCTGATACTCTAGGAGTACTCTTTTGTCTGGGGTCTTTGGAATCAGCTCTAAATGTTGTCTGACTATTTGTCTTCTCTCAATCTATCAAACTGGTTTATATATAGCTAAGCAAATATTTTATAAACTTGTATCATTATACAATACTTTACATAAGATTATAAGTTTTCTTGCTATTCCTATTTTAAATTTTGCTAATTAAGGTCTATTATATTTAACTTTTGCTTATTAAATTTATTATTTATTTTTTCAAACATTAACCTTAAATAACAAATTAGTATATATTTTTCAAATATCTTTAATAATTTATTGATTATTAGCATAAAGTTTGTAAACTTTTGATTCTTGAATTGCAATAAATAAACATTAATATTATATAAATTATCAAATGGTATAATAATAAGTAATTACTTGTGATATTTTCCCTATTTTCTTCAAGAATTTGATCTAAATTTCCGCTTTTCTTTGAAGTATATTTTTCATGGATAATTTGATCAGGCTCAATAGGATTTTCGCGAGTATTTTTATATTGTAAATTTGATGTTCTATTGAAGTTTACATTTCTACTTGCATAAGTGTTTCAAGATAATCTCATGTTTGGAAGTTGTCTTGGAAATGTTATTGGTTTTGGTTGATAAGCTTTCTGAAGTTGATTGTTAAATGCATTAGAGTTTGGATCATTAACTCTGACAACATTAGTAAGCTTATTTTTGTTCTTCATTTCTTCCAGGACTACGTACTATTCTAAAGTTATTTCCAATTCTCTTGTATTCCTTTCCTTCTTTAAATGTTAGTTTTGTTTCATTTTCATTAATTTCTCTATTTCTGAATTTTTGGTTTGTTTTCAGAATTAGATTCTTCATTATTAGAATTTGAAATTTTGTTCATAGAGCTGGCATAAGTACTTTTACTTTCTCCAAGTATGGATGCTACTTTATCTTTCATACTTAATGGAGGAGAGACCCATGCATCATAATACAATGTTTCAGCTGTTGGTCTTTTCTCGGCATCATATTGAAAAATCTTCCCTAATAATTCTTTTACTTCTCTTGATAAATGGTCACCTAAATATCACTCTCAACTTCATATCCTTGTATATAATTCTTTATCTGTAGCTCCTCTGTATGGAAAACTTCCATTTAGTAATGCATACAAAAGTACTGCAAAAGCCCAAATGTCAGCTGGTGGTCCTCAGTACTCACTTTTTATTACAATTTCTGGTGCCATATATGAAGGAGTACCTCA
>NZ_JAJBJC010000075.1 GCF_021811825.1 Candidatus Anadelfobacter sociabilis
AAAGATCTATTTCAACTTATAGATGAAACACAACAAATTTCTATGTATGATCCAGTAAAGGATATAGAAATTACTCATGAAATAGTGCAACAAAGATTAGGTATTTTTACTACACAACTGTGTGATTATTTAGGACTTGTGGGTGATACAGCAGATAATATCCCTGGAGTAAAAGGAATAGGTCCTAAGATTGCGGCTATATTATTGAAAAAATATCATTCAATAGAGCGAATATATGAATTAATAGATGAAGTAGAACCGCAGCGAATACGCAATATACTCAAAGATAATAAAGAAATGGCAATTCTTTCAAAAAAACTTGTGAAATTGATTGAAGATTTACCACTTTTTTATAAATTTGATGAATTAGTTTGGAGAGGTCTTATTGAGAACAGTAATAGTATACAGAGTTTTTTTGATAAATATTCACTTAAAATGTTGACAACTCGGTATATGAAAAAGATTATAGGACAACAAATATCTCACACATCCTACAATAAAGAAAATCTCACTGCACAATACAAAATTAAACGCATATATTGCGAAGACAAAAATCGAATTTTATCAGAAAACGAATGGGGCATAATTTATGAGCATATAAGATATTATGGCACTGTATGTGTACATGCAACAATTACACAAAATATGCAGATCATAAATATTGGATTTTTGTGTGAAGATATGTTTATCTTTATAAAAGAAATAGATTTTCTTAAAATAGACCATTTAACTGTAAGCAATATCAAAAAGATTTTTGAATCACACACTATAAAAAAAATAGTTTTTGATTTAAAGAAAATGCTACATGCATTAAGTATTTATGAAATCACTATAAATGCTACTGATGATATCAAACTGCTTGCATACGCAACTGGATCTGGAAAATATGATCATAAATATGATTTAATTAACATAAAGAATGAATATCTCAAATTAGATCAACAACATAATATAAACTGCAACGATGAAATCATTGAATATCAAGAATCTTTGCAAATAGTAAGTTCATATAAAAATTTATTTCATCAACTTTTATCAAAACTCCATAATCAAAAACAACTTTCACTATATTATAAAATAGACAAACCTCTAAATGAAGTATTGTTTTCTATTGAAAAAATTGGTATACTCATAGATCAAGAATTGCTACAAAATACACAGTTAAGTTATATAAAAAAAATAAATAGATTAGAGGAAGAGATTTATGATATAGCTGGAATAAAATTTAATTTACACTCTCCTAGGCAAATATCAAAAATTTTATTTGAATATTTAAAACTACCACTTCCTCAAAATAGCAAAAAATTGAAAAATGATAATCAGTATAGTACTGATAATAAGGTACTTGAAGAATTGTCAGCGCATGGATTTAGTGTAGTAGATAAAATTCTAAAATGGAGGCAATATACAAAAATAAATGGAACGTTTATAGATGGATTGCTTAAATATGTTGATAGTGGAACACGTAGAATTCATAGTAATTTTAGTGCAACATTAACTAATTCTGGGCGTCTTTCATCCAGCTCTCCAAATCTACAAAATATTCCAATACGCACTCAAGAAGGAAAAAAGATACGCGATGCCTTTATATCTAGCTCTGATCATAAATTAGTAAGCGCTGATTATGCTCAAATAGAGATACGTATACTTGCGCATATAGCAAATATCACATCATTACTTAATATGATAAAAAATGGAGAAGATATACATAGAATTACAGCGCATCAAATATTCAATATTCCGCTAGAGCATGTTAATGATCAGTGGAGACGTTATGCTAAAACTATTAATTTTGGTATAATATATGGAATGAGTCCTTTTGGATTATCAAAAACACTTCAAATTCCTGTTAGTGCAGCAGCAGAATATATAAAGCAATATTTTACGCAATATTCTGGTATAGAAAAATATATGAATAACTCAATAAAAGAAGCAAGAAGTAATGGATATATAAAAACACTTTTTGGAAGAAGATGTTTTATAAATTCTATCAATAGTAAAAATACGCTATTGCGAAAATTTAATGAAAGAATTGCCATAAATTCTCCTATACAAGGAACAGCTGCAGATATAATAAGAAAAGCTATGGTAACTCTTCCAAAAGAATTAAGAAATTATATCATCCTCCAAATACATGATGAATTATTATTTGAAATTCCAAAAAATAGAGTATCACATGCAATTGATGTTATAAAGAATGTAATGGAGTCTGTAACTGAACTCTTGGTGCCAACTCCTGTAGAGATAAAAATAGGAGATTCTTGGGGTAAAATGGAAACTATAAGTTATAAATTATAAAATTTAATGAAGTTTTGGAAGATGTGAAATACATTTTAGACATTTTAGAAAAATATTTTCTACAGAATACGATGTATGAATCGCACCAAATTTGCAATAAAAAAGCCAGATTAATCATTGTGCAATTATTCTAAAATTATTTCCTTATAAATTTCCTACAGATGAGGACAAAGAAGCTCTTCTTAAAAAAGCTAAACCTACCGTTTCTGTTGACGCTAATCCCAGATATATTTTTAAAGAAATTCTTAGATTCATAATAGATCATAAAATAGTATTTCCTGCTTATTCGAGTATACAAAAACTCATATCTAAGGCCATCATTGCTGCAGAAAATGAGTTATTTAGTAATCTCAAAAATTTAAGTTTATATAAAGATATAGCAAAATAAACTCAATGTTAAATGCAGGTTCATATTGATATACTTGTTTCACCGCACTAGAAATTTCTTAAAAATATATAGTGTAAATTTATGCAGAAAAAGAATTAAGCTTAATTAAAAGGAATATAAAATTGCGCAAATAAAAAATAAAGATTGCTATTCTATATGATAGCATAGGTACAATTTCAAGAAATCAAAATAAAAAATAAAAAAATAAAAAACTTCTTAGCTTGGCAACGTCTTACTCTCCCACACTCTAAAATGCAGTACCATCAGCGATAGAGCTTTTCACTTTTTGAGTTCGGAATGGAATCAAGTGTTTCATCTCCTCTATGATCACCAAGCTAAGAAGTTAAATGAAGCAAAAGCGAAACAAGACATAAAACACAAACAAAGTTAGTACTGCATACAGTAATTCAATCAAAGTATATTCTTATAAAAAATCAATCGTGCTATTAGTACTAATTAGCTCAATACGTTACCGTACTTACACATTTAGCCTATCAACGTGATGGTCTATCACGGCACTAATGGGGAAAATAATTCTCGAAGTAGGTTTCCCACTTAGATGCTTTCAGTGGTTATCCCTTCCATACATAACTACCCAGCGTTGCTCTTGGCAGAACAACTGGAACATCATTGGTATGTCCAACTCGGTCCTCTCGTACTAGAGTTAGATCTTCTCAATTTTCCTTACGCCCACAGCAGATAGGGACCGAACTGTCTCACGACGTTCTAAACCCAACTCACGTACCATTTTCATTGGCGAACAGCCAAACCCTTGGGACCTTCTGCAGCCCCAGGATATGATGAGTCGACATCGAGGTGCCAAACGAACTCGTCGATATGGGCTCTTGGAGTTCATCAGCCTGTTATCCCCGGAGTACCTTTTATCCGTTGAGTGATGGCCCTTCCACACAGAACCACCAGATCACTATGACCGACTTTCGTCTCTGCTCGACTTGTCAGTCTCGCAGTCAGGCAGGCTTTTGCCATTGCACTCTAACAGCTGATTTCCGACCAGCTTGAGCCTACCTTCGCACGCCTCCGTTACTCTTTAGGAGGCGACCGCCCCAGTCAAACTACCCACCATGCACTGTCCCGAACCCAGATTCATGAGTCGCGGTTAGAGACCAAAAATTGCAAGGGTGGTATTTCAACGATGGCTCCATCAAAGCTAGCGCTTTGACTTCAAAGCCTCCCACCTATTCTACACAAACAATTTCTAGTATCAATACAAAGCTATAGTAAAGGTTCACGGGGTCTATCCGTCTAACTGCGGGCACTCCGCATCTTCACGGAGAATTCAATTTCGCTGAGTTGATGTTGGAGACAATGGAGAAGTCGTTACGCCATTCATGCAGGTCGGAACTTACCCGACAAGGAATTTCGCTACCTTAGGACCGTCATAGTTACGGCCGCCGTTCACTGGGGCTTCAGCTTACTGCTTGCACAGCTCACATTAACCTTCCAGCACTGGGCAGGCGTCAGACCCTATACTTCCTCTTGCGAGTTTGCAGAGCCCTGTGTTTTTAATAAACAGTCGCTTCTCCCTCTTCTGTGCCACCTCGCATACAGTTGCCTGTAGGAGGTCACCTTTTTCCCGAAGTTACAGGTGTAATTTGTCTAGTTCCTTCAACATCATTCTCTCTACGCCTTAGTATACTCTACCAGTCCACCAGAGTCGGTTTGGGGTACGGTCTCAACGCTAGAGCTATTTCCAGGAAGCTAACAACTGCACTCAGAATCCAATTACTTTGTACAATTGCTTCACTTCGTCACTCTAGCTGGCTCATGAATATTAACATGATTCCCATCGACTACGCTTTTCAGCCTCATCTTAGGGGCCGGCTAACCCTGCGCAGATTAACTTCACGCAGGAAACCTTGGACTTTCGGCGGAAATGTTTCTCACATTTCTTTACGCTACTTATATCAGCATCCTCACTTGTGATACCTCCAGCATACCTAACGATATGCCTTCAACGGCTTACACAACGCTCCGCTACCACTTATACACATCTTCATGTGTATAAATCCGCGTCTTCGGTATGTAGTTTTAGCCCCGATACATTTTGGGCGCAGACTTGCTTAATTAGACTAGTGAGCTGTTACGCTTTCTTTAAAGAATGGCTGCTTCTAAGCCAATCTTCTAGTTGTTTTGGCACTTCCACTTCCTTCCACACTTAACTACATCTTAGGGACCTTAGACGGCGATCTGGGCTGTTTCCCTTTCGGCCATGGATCTTAGCACCCACAGCCTGACTGCTATTCTTGCACCATCAGTATTCGGAGTTTGATTATGTTTGGTAGGGCTTTAGACCCCCCTAGCATATTCAGTGCTCTACCCCTGATGGATAAGATGAATAACGCTCTACCTAAATAGATTTCGCGGAGAACCAGCTATCTCCCGGTTTGATTGGCCTTTCACCCCTAACCACAAGTCATCCCACACTTTTGCAACAGTGACGGGTTCGGCCCTCCATTGGGTCTTACCCCAACTTCAGCCTGCTCATGGCTAGATCACTCGGTTTCGGGTCTAATGCATCTAACTAAACGCCCTATTCAGACTCGCTTTCGCTACGACTACACCTAACGGCTTAATCTTGCTAGATACACTAACTCGCTGACTCATTATACAAGAGGTACGCCGTCACGATAACGCTCGCTTGCGCGAATGTATCGCTCCGACTGCTTGTAAGCATTTGGTTTCAGGTCTATTTCACTCCCCTTGTCGGGGTTCTTTTCACCTTTCCTTCACAGTACTAGTTCACTATCGGTCAATAGGGAGTACTTAGGCTTGGAGGGTGGTCCCCCCATATTCAGACAGGATTTCACGTGTCCCGCCCTACTCAAGATCAATTAACTTTTTACCTATACAGGACTATCACCTTCTATAGCAGTATTTTCCAATACATTCTAGTTTATTATTAATTGATACTGGCCTGATCCGATTTCGCTCGTCGCTACTCACGGAGTCTCGTTTGATTTCCTTTCCTCTAGGTACTAAGATATTTCAGTTCCCTAGGTTCGCTTCCTATATTTATAGGATACCAAGTATACTTGGTGGGTTTTCCCATTCGGAGATTTACGGATCAAAAGTTGTTGGCACTTCCCCGTAACTTATCGCAGCCTACTACGTCCTTCATCGCCTCCTATTACCAAGGCATCCACCAAATGCTCTTTTTATATTTGATATAAGAACACACATAGATTAACGCATGCAGAACTAACTCAGCATCGTTTGTTATAGCTGCTTTCGCAACTATCGCAGTTTATATCATTTCACTTTTGCTTTC
>NZ_JAJBJC010000196.1 GCF_021811825.1 Candidatus Anadelfobacter sociabilis
TTCATAGATAGTCTGGCTTGCTTGATGAGGAAAGCTCTTCAAAAATCATTCTAATTTGCTCATAAATTGATAGCTTAAAGTATTCATCAATATCATGTTCAGGTGGAAACACCTTCTCAAATACTCCAGTAGCTTCTTCAGGTTTACCTGTTACAATAGCAATTGCTTCTTTTAATAGCAATGATTTTAAATGCTTATCAAGTTTAGATATTTCCTTCATCTTTACTCTAGATTTAGTTTCCGGGTTGTATGAAACCTTTTCAAAGAAATAACTGAAACTTGGAAAACAGTTTATTTCCAAGATCCATATTTTATGATTCTCATCAAGTAGAACATCAATTCCGAAAATATGAAAACAGTTCTGATTTGCCTCTCCTTCTATTCCTATTTCTTTATGATATTGATGAATTAAATAAGGTTGGAAAATATACACTAGCTTAGCTCATAGATCTTTAACATCTGCTTTGAATTTATCTAAATCAACTCCATTTTGTTTCATGATTTTCATTACAGTGGTAAGCAGTCTTTTTGATCCATTATCATTTACTTTGAAATTTTGATTATTTACATATTTATCACTGTCTTTATTAAAACAGTAGTTAGTAAGATGTCCCATTAAGTCATCTTCACCATACTCTCATAATTCATCCTCATTTACTTCTGATCGCTTCTTTGGATTTATATATTCCTCTGTACAAAATCTTGTAAGTCCTTCAAAAGCAATGAATCCCTCCATATGATCAACTCCTTTGATCATGAGATATAATCTAAAATCAAACTTTTTCCTCTCAATTAGAAACGGATTAGGCACATATTTCTGAGTAACATAATAGAACTCTTTCATGCTTTCTACATCAAGATCTTTAAATTCTTTTACGAAGAAAATACCATCACCACCTCTTCCTCTTGATGGCTTTGCAATTAGGACTGGGTTTTCATTTTCATCTAAATATTCTCTATATTTCTTGATTTCATCAGGAAGAACAAACGTCTCAGGCACAAACTTAAATGCATCAGGAAATAGTTCTTCATACTTTTTAATTAGGATATGAAATTCTCTTTTATTTCATACAACACTTGCTTTTGGATATCTATTAAAATAGGCTTCACTTTGTCTAATAAATTTCTTTTGAGCGTCATTCATTGCATCAATAAACCAAAAAAGGGAGCCTTTAGTCTCTGTACGATTTTCACACCAATCCATATCATAGCATAAATCTTTAAGTGTGTATCGTTCTACACGGGAATAGAGAGTGTTAATAGAAAAGACTTCTTTGACTTCCTCTTGATCTACGTCAAAAAGAGGGACATCCAAGCATTCTTCCTTTTTATCAATATTTTCACTATATTTATCTCTAATTAATTTTGAAAATTTCTCAATATTCAAAATATATAATTTCAACTCTCAAGCAAGATTTGTAAAAGTCAAACTTCGTTTTAGATTTATTTAATGAGTGTACATTTGAAATAAAAATATAACTTATATTGATTTTTATCTTATTATTAAATATTTAATTTAAGAATAATTAGATTTTATATGAATGTGCAATATAAGGTTATCAAAAACATATTAGCCACTATTTAAATATGAAAAAGCTATGCAAGCTCTTGCAAATAACATCAAAAATTTAAATCCTATTAACCTAATGAATCAAAGCTGATGAAAATTGGTATTTTACTCAGGTTTATCTGCAAAATCTTGCTCTTTAATATCCTCATCTCTCTTTTCTACATGTGGAATTTGAGTGAAGACATCTTTTACTTCAGCTATATTAAAAATAACAGGAGTTAATTCATTGTGGACAGACCGTTCTAAGCTAGCTGTAAAATCTTGCAATATGGCATTTAGCTTATCTAGTCCTTCT
>NZ_JAJBJC010000197.1 GCF_021811825.1 Candidatus Anadelfobacter sociabilis
AATAATGAAATGATTCCAGCCTTTAGTCCATTTTTACATGTTTTCTCTTTGAGAGAGTTAAATCCTACATAATATGAGGTGTGGATTGCATATGATGTAAGTATTGTGGGAATCGAAGCCCAAAATCAAATAGAAGAAGTAAAGCATCGTATAGATCGAGAATATGAGAAGATATTCTTTCGAAGAATGGAAGAAATGCGTATTCTAAAGCAAACCAAAGCAATCAAAGAAATAAATCAAGAAAATCCAGATATCCCTGGAACAAAATTCTACAACCAATTGATAATATCAGATCGTAAATAATCGAGATATGTCAAAGTCCAAGTCAATTACATCAATTCCAACTCCACAGAATCAAGAAGTTAATAATTTTCAAAATTTAAAAGAAAAAGCTAAGAAGAGAGTCAGAAATAAATCTGATGGACAGTTCATAATTAAATTTGAGAATGGACTTACTAACGAATTTATTAGAAATGGAATAGGAGGAAAATTAAATGTTGAGGAGATAGAGCATAATGGAAGAGAAAGATATGGAGAGAATACAAAGGAATATATGATGAAACCAAAGTATTGAGTGAATAGATTAAAGTAAGATTTATAATAAGATGGTGGATGTTTTGAAAAAATAAATGAAAAGAAATTGCGAAGGAGATTATTTAGCTTTTTTGATTGATGAAAAGGGATAAGGAAAAGTGGGATTTTTATACATTTTCTCTTCAGCTCTTCAAAAAATAAGTCGTATCCACTCATATTCTTCAGCTAATCTACATCCTTCATAAATAATCTCTTCTCTAGCACAGCTTCGAGTACAGAATACAAATGATTAATGGACAAAAGGTTGAAGAAGAACCAATCCCTTCAGCAGATGATTAAAAACCATCGCCAGATCAGACAAATTAATAAATAAGCAAAGTATAGTTACTCATGCAGTAAGTTTAAAATCCCTCCTTCCCTCAGATTGCAAATCTAAATAAGATATGCACAAGTAGTTAGATTATAATATTAGCTTTGACCATGATTATTAAAATAATTTGGAAGTTAGCATACACCTTTGATTAACTAACTCAATGCCTCAGATTAATCATATCGTAATTATTGAATACACATACATTCATTGATATCTTAAAAAATGACAGGATTATAAATTATGCAGATTTTTAAATCTTTTAGCGTTTTGTTAGAGAAAACTCGAATTTTTCTAAGCAATGCTTTTATCTTATAATTCCACAACTAAAAGCCATATCAAAGAAATGCTAACAATTTCTTAATTAAACTAAAAAGATATTATAAGTAAAATTTAGTTCAAAATAAAAAGAAATTATATAGAGATGAGTGTATTTTAGCGAGAAATAAATTACATTATTAAAGGAATATAAAATGTGTACTTATGTGTCCTTAGTAATAAATATACTTTGCAGATGCATTCTTGCAAAATGAGATTAGTAATTATGGGATCTAAAATGTAAAATGAATACAATTAACCAATTTCTTTTGAAACTTTCAACTACATCTTGAAAATAAATTTCTTGTTATCATGAAGGATATTGATATCTTATGAATAATGTAGGGAAAAAGAAATAAGAGCATAACTAAAGAGAAGATAAAACCAATTAATAAGCTTGGTGTTGGAGGTGGATTCAGAGAACCTATCACAGAACGTAATTGGATAGGCATGCATATAGGTACACCAAGTTCTGTTAGGAGCAAAAAGAGGTTTGAAGGAATTAATGTGGAAAGCAAAATAAATTAAGATCAACTTCTGGGAAAGTAAAGCATCTACGCAAAAACGAAAGTCTATATTTGGAGAAATATAAATCAAAACAAAATACATTAAGAAATATAGATTCACACATCAAACCA
>NZ_JAJBJC010000023.1 GCF_021811825.1 Candidatus Anadelfobacter sociabilis
ATAGATAAAAAAGGCTAATTAAAATAATATACATGAAGTTAGCGCAATTTTAGGGTTGCTAATCCTATTAGAGCTAAAAAAATCGCTATTATCCAAAACCTAATTACTATTTTACTCTCACTCCAGCCTAATTTTTCAAAATGATGATGTATTGGTGCCATCAAAAAAATGCGTTTCTTACGAAGCTTGTAAGATCCTACTTGTAGTATAACGGACATAGCTTCTATTACAAATAATCCTCCTATAATTATAAGAATTAATTCATGCCTTGTTATAACACTTAAAAGACCAATAATAGCTCCCAATGAAAGGCTACCAATATCACCCATGAAAATCCTAGCTGGATATGAGTTATACCATAAAAATCCTAAACTAGCGCCTATCAATGCACTACAAAATACACACATCTCACCCACACTATATACATAATTGAGCTGCAGATAATTTGCAAACACCACATGCCCCACTATATACGTAATGATTGTAAAACAAGTCATAGCAATTGACACTAAACCTATCGCTAAACCATCTAATCCATCAGTAAGATTAACTGCATTTGACGACCCTACAATAACAATCATTACAAATGGTATATAAAAAAGACCTAAATCCACAAATAAATTCTTCAAAAACGGTATTGCAATCATTGTTGATGGTGTAATAGTACTAGTATACATAACCCATTGCGCTATCAAAAAGGAAAATAGCAATTGCCAAAATAATTTGGTTCTAGCACCAATACCTGAAGAATTTTTGAATTTCAATTTATAATAATCATCTATAAACCCTATAACTCCAAAAATGATCATAGTAGCAAATCCTATCCAAATATAAGTATTGCTTAAATCTCCCCAAATCAATGTGCTGATTGAAGTACTTATAACAATAAGTATACCTCCCATAGTTGGAGTATTGCTCTTAGTTTTTATATGAGATTCTGGCCCATCTAAGCGAATTGGCTGCCCCCCACGCTGCATTGAAGAAAGTTTGCAAATAAAATATTCCCCCAATAATACATTAAATAAAAACGTAGTAAGTATAGCACAAAAACTCCTAAAGGTGATGTACTTAAAGATATTTAAGATCCCACATTTACCAACAAAAAGAAGAAATATATAGTAGAACATAGAAACAACACACTCCTATATTACTAAAATTAGTTACTATTAAGCTATGATTTAATGGATAATAATAAAAAACCTACCACATTTATCTATTTTATTAGCTGTCCATACCAAGCGCACGTTTGTAAGTATCAACTAGTATTTCTTCTTCTTCTAATTCCTCAGTACGCTTTTTACGCATAGAAATTATTTTGCGCATTATTTTCGGCTCAAAACCATCGCTCTTAGCAGTATTGTATATATCTTTTATGTGAGAAAGTACTTCTGCTTTTTCATGCTCTGCATGCTCTATCTGCTCAATAAGTCTTTTTAGTTTAGATTGAGCTATATCTGTTATTTGTTCCATTTATTCATTATATTAAGTATTATACAATAGAAAGTATATGATGCATCTAAACAACTACAATTTCTCACCATTTTGTGTAATAAATACAGCCTTATACTTTGTAAATAGTAATCTTATAATCATCATTAATAAAACAGTCAATGGAATAGCAAAAAACATTCCTATAAATCCTAATAAACTTGCACTAACAATAATACTTAATACAGTAAGTACTGGATATAGACCTAATCTATTACCCATTAATTTTGGTCTTAACACCATAATGTCTAATAATTGCGGAAGTCCACCTATTACTGCTATTATAAATAAACTAGCAAAAAACGAAAACTTTGAGATGACTAGTAAAAATGATAAAATAATGATCACAAAACTTCCAGCATATGGAATGAGTGATAACAATCCCATAATTAAACCAATTCCAATATAAGCATGAAATTCAAAAATAAAAAAACACACTATAAAATAAGCAGTTAAGATACAAGATATCCATAGCTGCCCCAAAATAAAATTTACAAAAACACTATCTATAATCAATACGATATTAAGTATTTTTACTCTATATTGTAGCGGTATAAATTCAATAATTTTTTCTTTAAAATACAATCTATCTCTTAATAGATAAAATGCGGTAAATGGAGCAATTGTGAATATCAATACTATTTCAACAGCAATATGTCCAGTATAAGAAATAAAATGCTCAAAGAATATTGACATCATAATGGCAATGCGTTGTGGGATCTCTGTTGCTGAGTTTTGTAATACATTGACCAAATATTCAGGTAAGCTATCAAATAGTGAAAACTTATGGAACGCAGCATTAATTGTAGTAAGATTAATTGCAACAAGATTTTTGTAAACAATATGCAATTGTTGTAACAAGATTGGCATTATAATTGCTAAGAATAGCAATATTATGGAAAGACCTATAAATAGAGAAATGAATACTGCTAATGTTTTATTTTTAACTAAATTTTCAAAAAAAACTGCTATTGGAGCCAATAAATATGCAAGCGCAGCTCCGAAGATAAATGGAAGTAGTTCAACATAAAATTTCAGAATAAAGATTAACAATAATAGAAATAAAATTGCTATCGTAGAAAAGAAAATTATTTTTTTTTCAAAAAAAAATAATTTACCAAGCGCTTTGTGCCCTTCTTTAATCATAAAAAATATGCCTCATGTACCATCTAATTATGTAGTTTGTACTGTTGTGGCGTATATACTATATCATACTTTAAATGATGTCTATTTCTAAATAGTGGTATAAAATTTTATAATTATCCAAAAATTAATTTTGAGCTAATACTAATTTGGCTACATGCTTGGTACTAATAATGGGACTATATTCAGAGACTGTAATCAAATTAGTTATTGCAATCTCTTTAGCGGTAATGATGTATTCATTATGCGGAGTATGAATTGCAGATATGATAATATCCTCTTTTACCAGATTAATCTCAAATTGTAGATTACTATTATCAGAAATTATTCTCCTATGATTCCATGTAATAGATATATCACCATTTTTGAATTTCTTCTTTATGCGCAAATGAGTTGGAGATAGTGGTAGCAACGAGGATCCTATAAAATTCCAATATTTTTTTCTAATGACCCTATCATCATTTTTATTCATAATATCAATTTGAAACTTTTTGTTACAATGTATACTTGGGATATAGAGACTATGTATATTTTGATCAATAATTATAACTCGTTCTCCTACTTTATGTTGATTATTTGCCGCTTTTTCACTACCAAACAACCCTCTCAGTAAAATGCTAAGACGATACTTAAATTCACCAATAAGCTCTGCACGCTGAAATTGTATTATTTCATTATCAACTAATATCATATTTTTTCCTGATAATAATTCATCATATGTAATACTTTGCAACATACCATGAACAAGATTAACTATGATACTTTGTTTAAAATCTGGAAAATAATATTGTGATGGATCTAACGTTGATACTGTATAACCAATGATAGCATTTTTGGCACTATCAAGTGTAAAAGATACTATTGAATAAGTATTCCCCTCTCTCTGTGATTTTATCACAAAACCATAATCAATTTTATTAAGACCTCTAGCAGTATTAGCAATGAGAATTCTTGCCATTCCCCTAGTATCATCATTATTTAAAATACTATTATTCTCATCTTCTAATGATATGCGCTTATATAAATTTTCATTAGGTAAAAGTGGTATATCTATAAATTCTACTATTGAATTTGAAGAAATAAATTTATCCTCAATTACAGTATTAACAGAATTTTTTGCCAAATAACTTATTTCATCTAAATTATCAAATTTCTTATAAATTGATATATCATCTGCAACTCCACTAATTTTTAATATATAATTCCGTCCAAATTCAACATTAGTTACTTTAATGCTATGTAAAATATCATTAATCATAATTTCAATAATATCACTAGGCACAATTTGCAAATATTTCGCTGGTAATAAGAGATTATATTGACGCTTTTCTGCTAATGTATTATAAAGTGCGGAACGAGCTATCCTTTGTGCACGAGCGTTATCCATTACCATAGGAATATTTAATGTAACAGATGCTTTGCCCTCTCCATATAAAGATATTGCAGATTGATTGCCCATGTTATAACCGTCTAAGCGATTGATGAAATTAATATCGACTTTATATGGCAATTCAGCTTCTTGTAGGTTCTTAATTTGCACTAAAGTATGGTGATTTTTTTGTTTTCGTAGATTGATATCATACTCTTGCGAAGGAATAATATCTTGATCAAAAACCTTAATTACCCTTCTCTGAATACGAGGGATAAAGAATAATTTATAATCCTTCTCTACAACATCAAAAAAGTAAATTTGTCTAAGCTTTTCTATGATCTCTCTAACTGATGTTTGATTTGAAATGATAAATCCCTCAACAACATCATAAATTTTACTTACATCTATTATATCATCACTTAATCCAGATTTCTTAGCTAGATCTTTTAATAAAGTTGCTAATGTAATTATACCAAATTTACCTTGCACCCAATGCCCTTTATACCAGCAATTTGTATCACTCCAAAAATCGCAGCGATCTGGCCACATAGGATAAGGTCTTGCATCCCAAGTCCATAAAAATTTATTTTCTATCATATCAGAATTTTGCCATCGTTTCTCAGTAGCTTCTATACCAAGCCTTTGTGCTACTAAATCTATTGTTCCATTTGAATAATAGGGCAATCCTGATTCACTACTGCTTGGATCATAAAATATATTTGGTTGATTTGTAGCCAAATCTACAGAAGGAAAACCATATTCTGTAAACCAAATCTTTTTCGATTTTGGTTGCCACGCAGTTTTCTTACCATCTGGATTAATATGATCATTCTCCCACCACCATTTTATATTTTTCCAAGCATAAGGTACTTTAAGATCTTTTTTTGTTATACGATTTGTATCCTCATAGTAAAAATTATATCCCTCTCCTTTATCCCATGAAGCTACAACTTCATCTATATCATATTTGCTTTCTTTCCACTCTGTTAATGGGAAATATGCATCAATCCCAACAAAATCAATTTCCTCACAACTCCAAAGCTGATCCATATGATACCATCCACCATAAGTATGGTGATATTCGCTCCAATCTGCTGCATACGATATTTTAACATCTTTTCCTACTACAGCACGAACTTGCTTTGCTAATTTGATTAATTCTTGAACTACAGGGAAATTAAATTCTTCGTCATGTAATGCAGTAAGACCCCTTAACTCAGATCCAATAATAAAAGCATCAATTAATCCTTTAGTTAATTCCGCATAATGCAAGACAAATTTATTATATCCAGTATTTGCATGAAAAAAATCATCTATCCTATCTATCTCGCATGAAATACGACCACGCCAAGGCTTATCGCCGCGATCTATAAACAAGATTGGGTAAAACATAATCATGTAATTGCACCGCTTTAATTCTTTGAGATATCTTATTATTGATTGATCACTAGGAGTGCCACCATAGATTGGACGATTATTGATTTTTGTAATTTTATGCGCATTCATTCTTGTATAATTTGCTACCCTCCATCTATCAGGATAAGAATCAATATTAGAATCATATTCTACCCCAGGCATAATATCACCGCCATTTAATGAAAGTGCAAACCATGAAATTACAGGCGCAACCCATTTCACATTAGGTAAAGTATTTTTTAATTGGTCAAGAGATATAAGACAGTTTGCTTTATTACTCTCGTTATGACAATTCACACTTTTGCTATAACCTCTTTGAATAAAATATGCTTGTTTTTGATCTTCATTTTTTACATAATCACCTACACTTATTGATTGTATTTCTGTGTCATATACAAATTCTCCACTAGCAGGAATGATATTTACCGCCTTTACCAAATTCTCAGCAGATTCTGGGGTATTAAATATTTTTCTTACTTCAAAAGTAAAATGTGGGATCTTGTTATTAAAATTTGTAATATTAAAATTTTCAAAAACAACATAAGCAAGCCCTCTATACGCTGGAGTACTTCCTACACTCTGTATACTTTCTATTAAAGGATCTGGCATTTGCTCTTCAGTACCTAAATGTATCCTTATACTTCGACTATCTTTATCCAATAAAACATTATCTGCCCATATCCTCTCTACAACTGTTATGGGTCCAGCACAGAGTGCAATTGCTAAAGAAATAGTATATGTATAATCTGTATGAGTATATTTGATCTTGCGCCACTTACTACCATGTGTTTGTGAGGAAATTTTTGTATGCTCTCTTAAAGATGATGTCCAGATAATATTTCCTCCAAGCTTGATTACACCATATACTTGTTTAATATCACATCCATAATGAGAATTTTGTGTAATAATACCTTCTAATTTGTGATTAGTTGAACTATAATCACTGCTGTTGCCAAAAATTTTTTGATCAATCGCTCCTCCAACTAAATTACCAACTACTTTTCCTGTAACCGCTCCTATTGTAGCAGTTGTAATATTGCCGCCTATAACAGATCCTACACCAGCTAAAAGTATTGATGCCATTTTGCTTATTAAAAAATATTAAATCTTACCTATCGCAATATGAATACTCATATCCACTTTATGTAGATAGGCTATTTTAATAAAAGTTCTATACGAAAAATATTATGCTGGAAGTACATTACTTAGATGAAAAATAATATAAACCAACTTCACCCAAACAATGTTTATAGATATTGTAATATAACATTTGCAGCACAAATGCTTGGTGTCATTCCTTTAGGAGCTTGTAACATTTTTATAATTTGCTTGAAAGATTTTAATTGCTCAATTTTTTTAGATTGATTGTGGATTATATTTTGCGCACATTCTACTATCAATTCTGCGCTACAATTTTGTGATACTAATTCTGGTATTACTTCTCTATTTAACAGTAAATTTGGTAAAGTAATATACCTAATTTTAAGACAATTTTTTAAAAACAACTCAGTCAAAAATGATGCTTTATAAAAAGCTAGCATTGGAACACCAAATGCTGCAATTTCAAGAACTCCAGTGCCAGATTTTACCATTGCAAAATCACTTGCGGCAAGATACATATCTTTTTTCTTATCATCTAACAAAATTTCTATATTTTCTATATTACCTAAAAAATCTAGCACTAAGTTTTTAAGATTTGTTACAGTAGGAATAATAAATTTAACCTTTTTATCAAGATTTTTACTGGTAATTTGTTGCATTGCATCTTTCAATATAGGTAAATGTCTCAGTAATTCACATTTTCTACTACCTGGCATTATTGTAATCAATAGATCTTGGTGATGAATTCCTATCGAGCGCCTTATATCAATTCTTTGCGAAGAAATGGTAGCTTCATTTCTGTATAGATTTTTTTGAATATTTAAATATACCGTTTGATGCCCAACAAACGTGTATGGCATATTTTTAAAATATTCCTGCTCAAATGGAAGCAGTAGCAATATATGATCAAATATTTTCGCCATTATATTAGATCTATTAGCATTATAAGCCCATACAGTAGGAGCAACATAATGAATTATCGGTATTTTTCGACCAAAATTTTTGCGGATTTTTTTTGCTAATCTTATATTGAACGATGGTGAATCGATTGTGATAATAATATCTGGTATAATTCTCTTTATAGCTTGTAAAACTCTATTCATACAAATAATTATTCTAGGGATAGACGGAAGGACTTCCGTAAATCCCATTACAGAGAGACTATTACTATGAAATATCTGCTCAATACCAGCAGATACCATTAATTCTCCAGCAACTCCAAAAAATTCAAATTTAATATTATTATTTTCTAATATTTTTAAACTTTTGATCAATTCTGAGCCTAATATATCACCAGATACCTCTCCTGCTATAAGAAATATCTTTTTTATATTTTTTGTTGTATAAATATCAGTATTCATTAATTTAAGTTATTCTTGTGATTACTTTGTTGAAATTATACTAAATTTATATTACACTATCAGTGTGTTTGATTAAAAGAATTTAACACAATTAGCATATTAATAAAAATGAAAAGTTCTGACCCCAGTCCCAGGAGTAGCTCACTTTTGTGTAACGTAGATGTTGTGATAGCTCATGATTCTTGGAATAGATTAGATCTCGATGTTGAAAAGTATGTAAAAAATATTGCGGTTACAGCTATATCCGCTGGTCTTGAATGTGTTGTTAGCTACATCGAACTATGCATTCTGTTATCATGCGATACAATACTTAATGAGTTAAATAAAAATTACCGTAATAAAGATCAACCAACAAATGTCTTATCCTTTCCTTACTCGGAATCACTAAGTCCTGATATAAACTATCATTCAACTCATAGTTATCACAATAATGTACAAAAACGTTATTACTTAGGGGACATAGCAATAAGTTATGAGCGTGTATTAGATGAGAGTCTTACAAAAAATGTAAGTATAAAAGAATATATTGCACATATGATAATACATGGCGTATTGCATCTTTTAGATTATGATCATAAAAATGATCATGATACTGACAAGATGCAAAAAAAAGAAAAAGAGATAATGCTGAGTTGTGGTTATAGTAACCCATATGAAGTAAACAAATGATAATATGAATATTATAAATATTATAGGTAAAATAAATTAAGTATATTGTATGCGAAAAGTGTATAAAAAAGTGAGAAACGCTAGTACCAAAATAACAACATTATGTAAGCTTTTTGGTATAGGATGTAAAGAAAGCAGTGGATATTTCAAAGATTCTAGTATACATCATGCCGCGAATCAAATTGTTGAATCTTTAGGAGAGCTAAGAGATATCAGGGTATCTGAAATAATGATACCAAGAACTGATGTTATCGCAATTTCTATAAAAACAACAATGCAAGAGCTATATACTAAGTTTATTACTACAAAACTCACACGTATTCCAGTATATAAAAAAAATTTGGACGATATTGTAGGTTTTGTACATATTCAAGATTTTCTTTTATTTGTAGGTGATAAAAATAAGACTTTTGATATAAATCATGCATTACGTACATTGATATACACGCCAAGATCTACAAAATGTATGGATTTACTTACTAAAATGCGTCTTGAGGGTACCCATTTAGCAGTAGTATTAGATGAATATGGGGGTACAGAAGGGCTTATAACTATAAGTTGCCTTCTAGGAAGTATCGTTGGTGAAATTAACGACGAACATGAACGCCGTGAAAATAATTTTTTTGATATAGATGAAATAGCAGAAAATTCTTATATACTCGATGCAAAAACTCCAATACAAGATCTAGAAAAAAAATTTGGAGAGATAGAATTTTTATCAGAGGAAGAAGGAGAATATGAAACAATGGGAGGTTTTATACTCGCATATCTGGGATATATTCCAGAAAAAGGAGAAAAATTTAGACACCCAGCTGGAGTAGAAATAGAAATATTGGAAGCAAATCATAGAAGAATAGGAAAAATAAAATTAGCCTTTAAAGAAGTTGATGATTAACCATTAATGCAAATAATTCTTTTATAATTATAAGCATAGTTATGGATGTGATTTACTTACATATGTATATCACATGCAATTTTGTTTTCTTTTTTCTTCTTATTTATTGATGCTCCTTATTTATTATATAATGCGATATTGTTCTATTAATTATGGTATTCAGATTATTACTTAAGCACTTTAGTTCGATTTAATAGTAATATGATATAAAAAATTGCCAGCTATACCACTAATAAGCTGTATTATAACCTCAGATTACACTAATTATAGGTAAAAATAGCAAATTAAGTCAGTTTTATAAATAATTTTAATAATAATTACAATATAAGAAATGGGAATGCTTTCTCTACAAATTCATATTTTCAACAAATATAAAAATCTTTTACAATCTCTATTTCTAGAATAGAGCAATATGCTGCTGCGCTCAGTATGTGAAGCAATACATAAAAAATTCAAGAAATTATACCTTTTTAATCGATAGAACAAAAAATGATAACAAATACTAATAAAATATCAATATATATCCATTGGCCATTTTGTAACGTCAAATGTCCTTATTGTGATTTTAATACATATAAAGAGCAAAAAATAGATAAAACATTATGGCAAAATGCTTATATCAAAGCTATCAAATATTACTCAAATTTACTTGGTAAACGCCCTGTGGAGACAATTTTTTTTGGCGGAGGTACTCCTTCACTTATTCCATTATCAGTTATTACAAATATTATAGAAGAAATAGACAAATCATTTTCTATCTTAACAAATTCAGAAATTTCTATAGAAGTTAATCCTTGCTCGACAACAAATACAAAAATGATCGCATGGAAAAATGCAGGTATCAATAGAATTTCTATAGGAATACAAAGTTTGAGAGATAAAAGTTTAAAATTTTTAGGAAGACTTCACAGTGCTAATGATGCTATTAATACAATTGAAAATGCAAAAAAGTATTTTTCTAATATTTCATTAGATATGATTTATGCATTACCAGAACAATCTATACATCAATGGGAAGTTGAATTACTAGAAATGATCTCATTTAAACCTAATCATTGCTCATTATATCAACTTACAATAAAAAACAATACTCCATTCAGTATTGCTGTAAAAAACAAGAAATTTCATATGCCTAAAGATAATTTATCAAGAGATTTATATTTAATAACATATGAAATAATGAAAAATTATTTTTTTAATCAATATGAGGTCTCTAATTATTCTCAAATCAATTATGAATGTAGACATAATATGACTTACTGGAAATGTGGCGATTATCTAGGGATAGGACCAGGTGCACACGGTAGATATACAATATCAAATAGTAAAAAAAGATATGCGACTCTTGATGCTTCAGGTTTACATGAATGGTTTAAAATCACAAGCGATACCGGATGCGGAGTTCTGCAACTAGAATTATTAACTCCACAAGAAAAAAATCTAGAAAAGATTTTGATGGGAATGAGAATTAATGATGGGATACCATTTAAGCTAATTAATAAAAAAAATTCATATTTAAAGCAATTTTTAGACAACAAACTCATATCTCTTAATAAAGAGCAAGGACTTATATCTGCAACACCAAAAGGAATGGTAATCTTAGATTATATTATTGAAAAACTTATACTATAGGATAATTATATAATTTATCTAATATACAATTTCTCAGCAGAATAACAGAAACATCATTAGTATGGCTGTTTAACCTGATTTTCTCATACTATTTTAGCACATAAAATAACATATTCAAAAGATATACATCACTAAAAATTTATCAGCAAAAATAAGTAAGATACCACTTTAAATACTTTTTATTGCAAAAATTTATCTGTTTATACTTCAATCTTTCTAAATTTTACAAAGATACACAATTAACAACAGATATCAATATATAAGCTACATAAATTTTATGTATGATTTTTAATACATGCCCACTATATATCTAAAAAATTTAGATCATTCGTACTCTACTTAGTACAACACTTTCACGCTATATACAATACAGTATAAAATTGAATTAAATCGTTGTCTATTTAAATTTTTGAGATTACTAAATAACTCATTTTCTGCAGCAATGATGGCCTTAGATATGAGTTTTTGTATACTCAAATAAGCAGGAAATACTATTTTATGATCTATTATGAATCTAAGAATTTCTTTAAAAATATATCTGGGATTAGCGTCAACAGAAACGGTAGGTTTAGCTTTTTTAAAAAGAGCTTCTTTGTCCTCATCTGTAGGAAATTTATAAGGAAATAAGTTGTTAAAAAATATCCCACATCCCAATATTAAATATGAAAGCACCGCAAAAAACTACAACTGTCTTTCGTTTTTATTGTTACTAAACGCATTAGTGCTTAAGAGATCATATGCAACTTTCTCAACAGTCTTAAATTGTGTTAATATATTTATTATACCCCTTTCAGTAAGAAGATCAGTCTCTGTAGCTAACTTTTTAGCATAACTCTCTATGTACAATGCAGAATTCTCCAAATGTACTAATTTTTTGCGAAAAGCTTCAACAACATTAGTTGCAGATTTTTCTAATTCATTTATTCTTTCGCGCAAAGTACAGGCCAACTTTGACGCTGCTGACTCTATAAATTTCAGTCTATCCATAAAAGAAATCATAACACCACGAGAAACTTCATTTTTTTTAGATTCTATAATTTTGTTATGCGTAACAACAAGATCATAGGCAAGACCTATCTTTGATAAGAGATATATAATCCACTTATGCGCATCAAGATGATACCACTTATGCCCATTTCTATAATCTTGGCTAAACGCGTGATGAAAATTATGATAATTCTCACCAAGTAAGAAAGGGGCCATCCACCATATATCGCCTGCAGTTTCATTTGTATATGCTTTGGAGCCAAAAAAATGCGTAACAGAATTTATACAGAAAGTAGCTTGATGTTGTATTGCTCTACCTAGACCCATAAAAACGATACCAGCTACTATTCCTTGAATATCATGAAAGAAGAATAATCCTATCAAAGCTGGTGGTAATAAATTCATAAATATTGCTATACTCCAGTAATGAGTAAACTGCCACTTCAGCAACTTGTTTTTGCCACATTTTACTACAGTTAATCTGTCCAAATTCTTCACTTTATTTTTGCTAAATATCATCCATCCTATGTGTGACCAAAAAAAACCTACCAACTTATTGCTTATACCAAAATAAGGTGAATGGGGATCGCCCTCTTTGTCAGTAAAAGAATGATGTTTTCTGTGATCAGATGCCCAAGCGATTACAGGACCTTGTAATGTACCAGCAGTAAGCATAACAAGTATAAATTCAAGAGTCTTGGTCGCTTTAAAAGATGAGTGTGACCACAATCTATGAAATCCCACACCTACAGCTATATTTGCTATATAATATCCTAAAAGTATAAGAGATAATTCACTCCACCCAAATCCAAAAACATTACAATAAGCAAAAACAAGTATACCAATAAAAACGGGCAGAACTAACAGAACATTGACTGCCGCCCAACTAATGTTCTTATTATTCATAACTAAATTCCTATAGAATTCATTTAAAAAACAAAACTGAGTGCAGTATAAAACTATCTCATATAAACGTCAAATAATTATTAAAACAAACAATTATCTAATTAACATTGAGTCCCATCCTTTTTTCTAATGAATATTTCACTCTTATTGTTTCTCCATGTTTAATATGAGCATAAATTGTTTCACTATTATCTAATTTTTCTATACTCTCTGGTAATTTAATTTTACTTTGATCTTTCCATATCACTCTTCTAGGTAATAATACATATTGATTCCATTTGTTGCTTTTACTTATACTTTTCTTACCTTCTTTTGTAAATCGATTAAATATTTCCGACCTAAGATCTTCTTTAGTCATATAAGGTTTGATTATTATACTTTTTTCATTATCTTCTCCAGATATTATATGACAGATCTTCGATTCAAGATCCATACCATAATTTCTTAATGTTGAATAAAAAATATTTTTATCATGCTCTTCAATAATCTGTATCTTGCTTGGAATAATTTTTCTATCTATTAGTAGTGGAAGTGATGCGTTTACATTTTTTATGCTATCTCTATTGATAATTGATTTAGCATCTTTTTCGTATTTTGCTGATATCTCATACAAAGTTTTTTGAGTTAATACCGATGCTCTCCCTTTAGACAAGAAATAAAAAAGATCTCCATTACTAATTCCTAATCCTGCTCTTGTTAAACCATTTACTATATTTGCACACAGCACATCTTTCCCTACTGAATCATTTATTAATAATCGTACCTTCATATTTTTTATTTGCTTTAAAAACAATATAACATCACTTTGTATTAAACGCGATATATCACAATTATCCATAATGAAGAGATTTTTAGCATAGTTAGTATCATATATAGATACTTGAGAATTTATAAAATCTTTTTCGCCCGACAAATCACTTTTTGTTATTATTAGATGAAATCCAGGTAAAAAGCTTTTAAATGCTGGATATATCTCATACTTTGTATTACCTCCAAGAGATATACTAATCAATTCTTTATTTTTTGAGTAAGATATTAAATCTTTTATATTCTGCTTCTTAAAAAATTCTGATATCCTTACTTTGTCTTTTTTTTTTATTCATAAGTGAAAAGTTGTATTTTTCTTTATCTATTATACTGATGATAGTATTTTCACCAATCATAGTAAAGATACTTTTATCCATTATTGTTGCTCATACCATATATAATAATGAAATCTCGCACTACATCTTAAATATTTAAATAAGGTATTTTAATACTCGATAAAGATAATAAATCTTTTACATTAATATTAAAAACATGAAAAAATTTTAGAAAATATGCATATATTTTCAATATAATATTTGACAGAGTAAAAAAACTGTATAACTTCGATCTTATAGTTGGTTATATCCAGCTGCTTTTGCCGATCACGGTAATGTAAAGCGATTCAGTATATCAAAGGTGTACTGAAGTTTTTTTGTAATATTTTATCTAGGGTGATTGTTGTGAATAAAGGACAATTAGTTGATATTTTAGCTTCTAAGAGTGGAGCTACCAAGGTAGAAACAGCGCGTTTTTTAGATCTTTTTGTTGATACTATTGGCTCTGCCCTATCAGATGGTGAAGAAGTGAGATTAGTAGGATTTGGAACATTTAAAGTGATGAAATTTGCTGCAAGAAAAGTACGTAATCCTCAAAATGGCAAGGAGATGAGTTTATCTGCTGGTAGCAGACCTCGCTTTGTGGCTGGAAAGAAGTTAAAAGAGATTGTGAGTAAAGACTGAAGAATTGTAATTAAGCTTTAAACTAGGTATTTTGCGTACAGATTTGCTTTAAGCTTATCGCAGGATATAATTAAGGATAGGAAGGAACATCACTTTTCATAAGTGCTTGTGTCTTAGTTATATGATTGTTGCACATATATAAGCTTTATATATGCTATCTGTTTTGCACACGTCTTAACTTAAGATAATATCGCGCTTGTAGAGCTGTCTTGCTATAAAATAATTTCCCTCTTTGGGTTTTTTATTGAAATGTGATATATTGTGTTGTACATTCTCAGCAATATTCTTAGAGAGATAGTAAATACTTTATATTTTACTAGACAGTAAAGCCGCTGTAGCACAGTGGTAGTGCACTTCATTGGTAATGAAGTGGTCGTGGGTTCGATTCCCGCTAGCGGCACCATTTCCTTTATTGCTACAATATCTATATCCGTATCAGCCAATTGCTATATACACGCCTATTGTTATCAGTTTTTCTCAAATTGAATATATGAAGATCACACTCTTAAAACTCTTAACCTAGAGATAAGAGGTGCTATTTTCAGCATTTTTTGTTATTTTTGCTGTTTTATATACTTTATTACTTACTATTGGTATGGATTTATATTTCTTATTTGGAATATTCTTATTTGGACTATATAACATATAATGCGAATGTATATAGAAGTGAGTTATTATATTTTTTAATATAATTATAATTGATAGTGTAACAATGATATTAAAAAAATTAAGTTCATTAATATTCATAAACTTATGAAATTAAAAAAATAAAAACAATCAATAAGAGTCTTATATGTCTGTAGAATTAGTGATTACTGTTTTAACATTAGCAATCAATGTATTCTTTGTGATGGCTGAAATAGCACTTTTTACAACTAAAAAAGCAAAACTATACTCAATGATCCGTAGAAATGTTTTTGGAGCAAAAAATGCACTACATATAGTACAAAAACCTGATATTTTTCTCTCAACTGTTCAAATTGGTCTAACTACTACAAGCCTTCTATTAGGATGGTTTGGTGGTATTTCAATTAGCAGTTATATGATAAAGTTTTTCGAAAAAATATCTTATTTAAGAGAATACAGTGTCTTTTGCGGTAACATATCATCTATCGTAATTATAGCTTATTTTGCAATATTAATAGAAGTTGTACCAAAAAGAGTAACCATGTTATATCCAGAAAGAATTTTACTATATGTTGCATATGTGATGAAATTTTGTATACTGATTGCGTATCCTTTTGCATTGTTTTTAACAGCCTCTACAAGATTTTGTCTAAAAATTCTTAAGATCAATAAAAAAGATAATGATCACACTTCTATCGATGAAATTTTGTTTGTAGTAAATCAAGCATGTCATTCTGGTATTTTACATCAAATAGAAAGTGGAATGGTAAAGCGCGCTTTAACATTAAGTGATATGCAAGCAGGTGCAATAATGACACCTCGTAGCAAAATAATAATGTTAAATTTACAAAAGAAAAATGTATATAACATAAGACTTATATGTAATAATAACTTTACTTATTTTCCGGTTGTAAAAGATAATCTTGATAATTTTATAGGAATTGTATCTGCAAAAGTAATACATAAACATAGAGAATTATCTAATGAAATCTTGGAAGAAATCGCAATTAAATCACAAGTTCTCTATGTTCCAGAAAGCACAAAACTTACAAAGCTTATAGAATTATTTAAAATTAAAAAAACAAAATTTTCAATTGTAGTTGATGAATACGGTGAAATTGAAGGTATTGTAACATTTTCGGATATAATTCAAGCATTTTTAGGAGATGTAGCAGATATAATAGACAAGGGAGTACGTAGTATTATAGATAAAAAAGACGATGGATCATATATTGTTGATGGCAATATTCTTATAGAAGAAATCAAAGAATTGTTATCCATTGAAATTCTTCCAGCTGAAGAAGAAGAAGAATATCGTACATTAGCAAGCTTTTTAATCAAATATTTAGATAATATACCTAAAATTGGAGAGAGAGTTGAATGTTGTAGCTGGCAATTTACGATTATCAAAATGGATGGAAACAGAATTGATAAAGTATATATCACACCTATTCCTGATGATAAAAAAGATGAGAATATCCATTAATAAAATCACTCTACTAGTTTATTTCAATACGCAATTAACGAACAATAATGTAATCTACATATATGGTACAATTTTATAAAGAAAACAGAAAGAAAATATTGATTTTAGGATCCACTGGCTCTGTTGGAAGTTGTGCTGTTGATGTGATCAAAAATAATCCAAAATTATTTTATGTGGATACAATCATTGCAATGGGAAGTAATGTAAAAAAATTAGCTCAACAAGCTATAGATCTTAAAGCAAAAAATGTTGCGATATACAATATAAAGCATAAAGATGAATTAGAAAGATTGTTATTTAGGAAAAACATAAAAACCTATTTTGGACAAAGAGCTATTTTAGATTTAGTTCAAAATAAATTTGATATTACAATTGCTGCTATATCTGGAATAGCGGGTCTAGAACCTATCATGGCTGCTATTCCAAATTCTAATAGAATTGCTATTGCAAATAAAGAAAGTATCGTTTGCGCTCAATACCTCATGTTCCAATATGCTAAATCGCATAATACAGAAATTTTACCTATAGATTCAGAGCATAGTGCACTATTTCAATTGTTGAATTATTCTGCAAATGCTGAGAAGATCATAGATAGTATAAATATAAGAAAATTGATTATAACAGCTTCTGGTGGTCCATTTTTAAATTTTGAACAACAAGCATTGTGTAATGTTACACCAGAACAAGCTTGCAAACATCCAACATGGTCAATGGGGACTAAAATCTCTATAGATTCAGCTACTCTAATGAATAAAGCTCTAGAGATTATAGAAACATCTCAACTTTTTAATGTTCCTATAGAAAAGATCGACGTTGTCATTCACCCAGAATCTATTGTTCATGCTATGGTAGAATACGTTGATGGAACAGTCTTGGCACAACTTAGTGCACAAGATATGAGAATATCCTGTGCATTTGCTTTGTCTTATCCACAAAGACTATGTATTTCAGAATCTTCACCATATGCATTTGATATATCTAAATATAGCAAGTTTTCATTCTTTAAGTCAGATGTAGTAAGTAAATTTAAAACATTACCCATAGCATATAGAGCTTCTAGTTTAGGTCATGCTGCTGTAATCGCAATGAGTGCAGCAAACGAATATGCTGTTGATGCATTTTTAAAACATAAAATAAAATTTACACAGATATCACAGCTTATTGAATATGGGATATCAAAATATTCACATAATAAAATTCATTCTATACAAGATGTCCTTAGTCTACATAACGAAGTGCAGAGATATATCGCAGAATATATTCTTACCCAAAATTGATAATTTTTTGAAGTATCTCTTGACACATATGCAGAATATATGTTAGTAATCAGCAGTTGTCCTTGATTTTGTAAATGTTTTTGAAAATACGTAGAATATACGTAAAATAATATAGGAAAAATAATGACCTCATACGTCAACAGCACATCTTTTGCAACCACCAAACAATTAAAAAAATCTTGGTGGATCATAGATGCCAGTGGTATACCTGTTGGGCGTCTTGCATCCAGAGTTACACTCCTCCTGAGAGGAAAGACAAAATCTTTCTATACGCCTTATATGGATTGCGGTGATAGTGTAGTCATTGTTAATGCTGATAAGGTTCATGTAACAGGTGATAAATTGAATCAAAAGAAGTTTTTCTGGCATACAGGATATCCTGGGGGTATTAAAGAAAAAAAGTGGAAAGATATACTATCTGGTAAAGCTCCGCATGCTTTATTGATGAAAGCGATAGAGAGAATGATGCCAAAAGAGAGTCCTTTGGCCAGAAAGCAGATGAAGTCGCTTTATGTGTATTGTGGTAATCACCACCCACACTCAGGTCAATCACCACAAGAGATAGTCGTTACAAAAAAAAGAAATAACATCGATTAATAAATATTTTTTGGGTTTACGTATTATAGGCGCATAAAGTACGAATGCTATAGTTGTTCTTAGAGCATTGTATATGAACTGTATATAATACAATATAATAATAATTTAAAAATCACAGCATTAATTTAACATACATTGGTTTAACATGACTGTTATTACTGTAAAGAAAAGGGATCAAAAGCATGATGTAGTGAGATATTATGCTACTGGAAGAAGAAAAACTGCCTCTGCTAGGGTGTGGATTAGCTCTGGAAACGGCAAAATCTTGATTAATGGTAGGGATATGGTGGAGTATTTTGCTAGACAAACGCTACGGACTATAGTCTGCCAACCATTGGTTCTAACTAATTCTATAGATCAGTATGATGTGTTTTGCACTGTTTCTGGTGGGGGTTT
>NZ_JAJBJC010000076.1 GCF_021811825.1 Candidatus Anadelfobacter sociabilis
ATCGTTAGTGAAATATCTGGTACTACACGTGATTACAAAGAGTATAAAGCTAAGCTTTATGATTTCAATTTTATAGCAATCGATACTGCTGGACTATCTACATATAAAGCAATAAAGACACCTAATGATTCCTCGCTATTGAGTGAGAAAATAACGGACTATACTAAGAAAGCTATATCTATTTCTGATATTACATTGTTTTTGTTAGATGGGAAATGTGGCATAAGTGCTGATGATATAATTATCGCCAAAATGTTACGTAGATCTGGAAAGAAATATATATTAGTTATTAATAAAAGCGAGTGTGAAGGAGATTTGCAAAGCAGCGACATATATTCCTTAGGACTGGAAGATCCGGTATTTATATCTGCTTTGCATAACAGCGGGATGGATGCCTTGTATAACGCAATATGCACTATTGCCAGTGATTTTGTGGACTATGATATTGAGAATGTACAAAATAAGAAAGAAAAATCCGAACTTTCAATAGCAATAGTTGGAAAACCTAACGCAGGAAAATCAACATTATTTAATGCATTACTTGGAGAAAATCGTTCAATTGTTTCTGTTATCGCTGGAACAACGAGAGATTGTATAGAGCAACATTTTACAATTAATCAAAGTATTGCAACAATAGTAGATACCGCGGGAGTGAGGCGTTCGAGCAAAGTACAAGACGATATAGAGAGCGTAGCATTAGGACAAAGTATTACATCTATAAGGCGCAGTAGTGTTATTCTATTACTAATAGATGCTACCAGTGCTTTAACTAATCAAGATCTTTCAATAGCTAGAATAGCAATTAATGAAGGTAAAGTACTAATTTTAGTAATAAACAAAATAGATTTGGTAAGTGATAAAAAATTATTGAAACAAACAATCAAATTTTCAGTTGGATATAATTTTTCTGATGTTTGCGATATACCCATAGTATATATATCATCTATGGAAAAATATGGAATTGATCTTTTAATTGATACTATTCTTCAAAAATTTGCTGCATGGCAAAAATTTTGTACTACAAGTAAACTTAATGAATGGTTACATTCTGCAGTTGAAAAACATTCGCCACCTAAAATTTCTAATAATAAACGCCTAAAATTAAAATATATTACACAAAAGGCAATCAGGCCACCTACTTTTAACATATTTACAAATCTTGCAAGCAAGATACCACACTCTTACGAGAAATATCTGAGCAAATCTTTAGGACAATATTTTGATATTAAAGGTGTACCCATAAGATTTAATACTAGTCATTCTCCTAATCCTTATGTAAATAGAAAAAAATAGGAAAAATAGGAAAAGTAATAATAGATACATGTTAGTACATAAAGACTATCGATTGGCTGGTATATATAAATTTTACAAAAATTATAAGAACTATTAAGTTGATTTTTCCTCATATTGTAATTATAACAGCATCTTACTTGTTTCGCTTTCCTTCTAAGTAAAGTATTCTCTTGTTTTAATTATTGCTTTTTATCTAGTAAAGTAGTTTATATGTCAGAACTTTTAAAATTGTCACTTACTAAAGCAAAGAAGATGTTAGAGAAAGGTGATATTTCTGCAACAGAACTTACAAAAGCATTTATAGCGAATGCGCGAGATAAGAATGAAGAGTTAAATGCTTTCATAGAAATTACCTCAGATATTGCATTAAAGCAGGCACAAGAGTCTGAAAAGCGTATCAAAAATGGTAATGCAGGAGTGATAGATGGGATACCAATAGCTATTAAAGATTTATTTTGCACAAAAGGAATAAGGACAACCGCTGCATCAAAAATGCTGAATAACTTTATCCCTCCTTATGAATCAACCGTTACAACGTTGCTTAGAAACAACGGTGGAGTATGTATAGGAAAAACCAATCTAGACTCCTATGCAATGGGATCTACTACACATTTTTCATATTACGGTGCTACTATTAATCCTTGGAAAGATGCACTTGCGCCACATAAGAAATTAGTTCCAGGTGGCTCATCTGGCGGATCTGCTTGTGCAGTAGCTGCTAACATGAGTATAGGCGCGCTCGGTACAGATACTGGTGGCTCAATAAGGCAGCCATCTTCCTATTGTGGGATAGTGGGTATTAAACCGACATATGGAAGATGTTCCAGATGGGGTATTATAGCACTTGCTAGTTCATTAGATCAAGCTGGAGTTTTTGCGAAAACAGTAGAAGACGCAGCAATATTGCTTGAATCTATAAGCGGATATGATCCTAAAGACTCTACATCATTACCAATTACAGTTCCCAAATTTTCTGCTTCTATAGGGAAGAGTATACAAGGACTTAAAGTAGGCATTCCATCAGAAATTACACATGATCTAATAAGTGATGATATAGCAAATGCTTGGAAACTTGGGCAACAATATTTGCAAGAAGCGGGAGCGATATTAGTCCCAATCAGCTTATCCAAGATGAAGTATGGGCTTGCTACTTATTATATTATAATGTCTGCAGAGGCATCATCAAATTTAGCAAGATATGATGGCATTAGATATGGGGAGCGGGTAAATAATTCGGACTATACTTTTATAGAAACAGTTGAAGCAACTAGGAGAGAAGGATTTGGAGAAGAAACTAAACGACGAATAATGTTAGGTACTTATGTGCTCTCTGCCAAAGCACTTGGTGAATATTATATTCGGGCACAAAAAGTGCGTAAATTAGTAACAATTGATTTTATTAATGCATTTAAAGAAGTAGATGTAATACTAACGCCAACTACGGCCTCAACAGCATTTTCTTTAGAAGAAAAAGATGATAATCCTATTGCATTGTATATGGAAGATTTAATGACTGTTCCAATAAGTTTAGCAGGGCTGCCAGCTATGTCAGTACCCATTGGATTGTCCGTTGGAAACATGCTGCCTATTGGTTTACAAATTATAGGAAAGTACTATGATGAAGAGACTGTTTTTAGAGTAGGAGCCGTGATAGAAAAAGAAGCAAAGTTTCCTTTTCTTTAGTGTTTTTGCGTCATAATGCTTTTCTATAAGTATAAATATTCTGATTCGTTCTAATTTTGTATTATAGTAAAATGTATGATAAGTGTAACCAGTTTGTCTAATCAATATTCTGAAAGATTTTATGAATGAGCTGTTAAAGAAGTTTTACTTTGTGCTATGCATGTTAATTGTGTATCGTATAGGAACTTATATACCATTACCTGGTGTAAATGCTACACTTCTAACAGAAGTGGTAAAACAAAACAGTAGTGGAATGTTAGGCATGCTTAATATGCTTACTGGTGGGGCGTTAGGGCGTCTTTCAATTTTTGCACTCAACATTATGCCGTATATTACTTCTTCAATTGTGATGCAGTTGATGTCTGTAGTATCAAGTGATATTGCTAATATAAAAAAAGAGGGTGAAGCGGGACGCAAAAAGATTAGTCAATATACTCGTTATCTTACGGTGATTCTTTCTTTATTTCAGGGATATGGTATAGCTGTAGGAGCAGAAAATATTAATGTGAATGGAGTATCAATTATAGCAGATCCTGGGTTGTTTTTTCGCTTTATTGCGGCATTGAATTTAGCTGGTGGTACAATGTTTGTAGTATGGCTTACTGATCAAATTACAGCACGTGGCATAGGTAATGGTAGTTCTTTAGTAATTTTTTCTGGTATAGTGGCAGGCTTACCATCAGCTATAACAAATATTCTACAAATGGGTCGTTCAGGTTCTATTTCTACTGAATTTGTAATACTTATTATACTCATGGCTTTGGGATTGGTAGCACTAATCGCATTTATTGAAAAAGCTCAGAGGAGAATTGCTGTGAATTATCCAAAACGTCAGGTTGGAAGAAAGATTTTTGGAGGCGATGTCACACATATACCTCTAAAACTTAATACCGCTGGTGTTATAGGCCCAATTTTCGCTAATTCTTTATTATTATTTCCCAGTACTTTAATGGGACTCTCAAATTCTAAATATGATGTTGATTCTTGGCAATATTTAATATTATCACATCTAGGTCATGGCAAATTAACGTATATAATATTGTATGCATTGATGATAATGTTTTTTAGCTTTTTTTATACATTTGTTATATTCAATGTAGATGAAACCGCAGAAAATCTAAGAAAATCTGGGGCTATTATAGTAGGAAAGAGACCAGGATCGAATACCGCAGAATATTTAAAACATGTGCTAACAAGGATTACTTTTGTAGGAGCGCTTTATGTTTCATTTCTTTGTATTGTTCCGGAAATCATGATATCAAAATATTCTGTTCCATTTTATTTAGGTGGGACGAGTTTGTTGATTGTAGTGTCAGTTGTGATGGATGTATTTCAGCAAACGCAGATGTATTTATTAAAAAGAAGATACGGTTCATTAATAAAAAATAGTGCTTTTTTTAGCAATTTTTCATCATGATCTAATCTGTGAAGAAAAAAATTATTCATTATAAAATTATGCTGCAGACAATAGCCTTCTATGTAGTAGGAGTTTTTACCGTGATATCACCTTTATGACACTTAAATTATATAGCATATGAATTAATAAATGAACAACAAGGTTTTAAATGTTTATTCCTATCAAACTGTTTACAAGAAATTTTTCAATAGATTTCATCTCTAAAAGATACTGTGCATTTGTCTTTAGTGGGATACTGACTTTATCAATAATTATTTTTATTCTTATAAAAGGTATTAATCTTGGTATAGATTTTGCGGGTGGTATAATAATGGAAATAGAATGTGGTGACACAGTAAAAGTTGATCAATTGCGTAAGATATTGAGTAACGATGGGTATACAAATTTTAGTATTCAAGATTTTTATAAGAATAGAAAACGTAGAATACTGTTGCGTCTAAATCCAGCGGAACACAAAAATAATGATAATAAAAATAGTTCTATAACAAATGAAATAGATGCTAAATATGTGATAGAAAATATAAAAAAAGTTTTTAATATTAAGATAATGGAAGATGGACAACGCATTGAGTTTATTAAAGTTGAATATGTTGGACCTAAAGTAGGTAAAGAGTTTGTAACTAGTGCAATTTTTGCTATGCTTGCTGCACTTATCATAATGATGCTTTATACATGGGTACGTTTTGACTTAGTATATGGATTAGGAGTGATTATTGCACTTTTTCACGATGCTATAGCAACTCTAGGTCTTTATTGTGTAACAGGTTATGAATTCGATTTATCTTCTATAGCAGCAATTCTGACAGTTATAGGATATTCTATCAATGATAGTGTAGTAATATATGATAGAATACGCGAGAATACAGCGAAATATCGTGGAAAAATTTTTGCTCATATAGTGAATTTGAGTATTAATGAAACTCTAAGTCGGAGTATAATGACTCTCTCAACTACTTTATTGGTTTGTCTGGTTTTAACACTATTTGGTGGAGATGTACTGCGCGGATTTAGTATAGCTATACTATTTGGTATAGGGTTTGGAGCATATTCATCAATTTATATATCAGCGCCAATACTGATGCTGTTTCACAATATAAAATTACCAAAGTTTATCAAAAACCTTGTATAACACATATAAGTAGCAGTTTTAATAAAAATTTATGCAAGATCTTTCAGATTAATGGTTCGTGCTTTGAATTTTTATTTAACTTTTGTATACTAAAGCTTAGTTATCTGCCATTTATAATATCAGTGTAGGTAATATCTTCCGCATATACATACGCGCCATATTTTAAAATATCAACTTACGGAGTGTTTAGTGTTGATAACCTATGTCTATTGTATACAAATGTCTCTAAAGATTATACAGATAAGGAGATTGTTTCTATAATTTTTCTTTTTTGGAGCTATGTTTACTTTTACAGCTAAAGCGAGATAAAAATGGTATACGGCAGGAATGTGATATGATATGATATGATATGATATTATTTAATTATCAAGAATTAAAGTAATATCGGATGACGTATCCAAGTAGTTTTCGCAAGAA
>NZ_JAJBJC010000198.1 GCF_021811825.1 Candidatus Anadelfobacter sociabilis
TCAGGATCTATACTAATTTCACATATTTTTATTACCTTTGTTTGGGTCCTCATCTTTTTGGTCATTTTCATTAGTTTTATCATCTGTCTTTTCTTCTTCATAAATTCCTGATCTCTTGGCTTTACTTCTTGTACTTTTATGATCTTCTTCATCACTTAAAGAAGGCTCAGAAAGTGCTCGAGACTTTTTTTGTTCAAATTTTCTTAATACAAGACCTCCTGAATTCAAAAATCCTGTGCTATTTCCAAGTCCGTCGTTATATCTCTAAATTACGATAAGATATTTAGATATTTATTACCTTCAATCCAAATAATTTTGAAGGAGTTGCATTAATTTTTGCTTTTTCCTTCTCCTTCTTTTTCTTATCTCTTTCCTTTTTAAATTCTTTTATTTTCTGGGAAGTTTTATTTGTATTTTCAAAGATATCAGAAATTTCAATAGCATCAGTATGTCTAAGTTCTTTATGCACAAAACCAACTATATATTTTACTAAACGACATTACCTATATCTGATAATTGGTTTATATGTGGATTCAAATCAAAAGAATATGGGTCAAAGTTACTCCCATCACTTCTTTGAAATGAATCTTCATCATCGCTTTCATGAGAGTAAAATTCATATGAGCAGAAGTCCTCAATTTCCATGAGTTCATCTTGTTTATCCTTAGATTCCTCGCTTACGATAATATCTTGTTCTTTCTTGACTTCTTCTTTGATTACTTCTGCTTTTCTCGTTTCATTCTTTTGTATTTGTCCATACTTATTATTTATGAAACCTTCTATATCAATGTGATTTTGGTATTCATTTTCATCTATCTCATCTTCTTCTGTTTTACATGATTTCTATACATACATTATTTATTACTTTACACTTGGACCAGCTCTAAAGAAGTTGTATTTTGCCATTTTTGATCTATTATTCCTTTGCACCACAATTTTGCTATTTGATCCTAAAATTTCCTCAAAGACCTTTGGGAACTTCGGAGCATTTTTAGCCAGGTCTTTTGTTGATTTTATTGGCTTTGTTTGTGGGATCGATTCAATTTCATCATCTTCTAGTTCATCCTCTGAAGATATGCCATCAAGCTTGTCATCCTTATTTTTCATTACCTCCTCTTGATGCTTAATTAATTATGAATATTCCAAAATTAATAAATTGATGAGGAAATTTGAATTTTAAATTAAAAAATAACAAATAGTTATTAATAGTTTCATAAAGATCAATCTAATAATGCAAAACTATATATTTAATGATAGTTTATTCTTAAAAAGATTAACAATTATAGTTGAATTTGATATTTAGATGTTATCTATTCTTTCTATTAGATAATAAATACTGTTTAAAATAGTTTACACATTTTCCTATTGTTGTTTCTTTCCTTTTTGTTTTTCTCTTCAATATTTTCATCTTCGACTTCCACATCTTTTCTGTCATATTCTTTCTCTTTCTTCATTTTTACTAATTTTTCTCTATGTTCTCCCTAAAATATGCTCAATAATCCAGATTGTAAATGAATAAATTGAGCATAAACTTTAAAATTTTTCATGATTTAAAAATCAGATAACAACTAAACATTAAGGCTCTTCAGAGACCATGCAATCTCATTATCTTCTAATGATAATTTTATATCCAAAAAGGAAGAAATTCAAGCAAAAAATCTCTTACTTGTATTCTTGTCATCACTTCTTGAGCTATTCGCTTATTTAATTTCCTCCTTTGTGCTTCGCGGTATTTCATTTTATATAAATATTGAAAGCACTATTAGTGTTCAGTTTTGAAGGTGATTAAGCCTACAGTAGTTTTTTGTTATTAGTTGTAGAAGGTTGAATTATGAGTGATAA
>NZ_JAJBJC010000199.1 GCF_021811825.1 Candidatus Anadelfobacter sociabilis
TATCACTTTCGTCTCCAGATATATTTAAATTATCAATTTCATCATTACGTTTACGTTCGTATACTTCTAATAAAATTGCTCTAAGTTCTAGATTTTCGAAGAATCTATATTTTGTTTCCTCATGATGGTCTTTATCCTTTTCATACTCTTCTGTATCTGTAGCTATCTTTTCAGCTTCTTGAGTTACATTCTTGATCATGTATACAGTTGTTGAAAATGAGTCTTGCCTTTCCATAGGAATGTAAACTTCTATTTTATCTTCTATTTCTGCTTCCTGGGGAAGACATACTCTTTTTGAAGCACTCTTAAAGAAATCATTTTCATTGGCATGAATAGAATATCATGTTTTTGGAATTTCATTAAATATAGCAATTCCTTTATCATTTACAGTTGCTTCGAATATCAAATCGTTTACTTTTCATTTATACTTTTTCTTTGAATTTTTACCTCTATTATATGTCGATATTGTTCCCAAAGTACGAGCTCCTCCTTGGTAACTATCTAGTGTTTTTAATCTGTCAAAAGAATTAGTGCTTTGAAGGACTGCGTGAGATATTGCTGTTTGTGGGCGTTTTGCAAGAGTCTTCATAGAAGGAGTCCCATGTAAAAATTGCTGACTTGATAGCATTCTATTTGAAAAGTTTCTTCTATTGTAAGGATTCTTAGTAAAGCTTTGAAGATCAGATTTAGCAGAAAATGGTCTAGATGTTAATTGAGCATTTCCTCTTGAGAGGCTATTATTACTCTTTCTTCTCTGTAGGTAAGGACTACTCGCTTCCTGATTGTAATCATTTCTGAAGCCAATAGATGTTCCTTTTCTCTTTTGTACTGTTTTTGATACTTTCTCACTATCAATTTGATATAAATCTTGGTCTAAATCTATACCTGCTTGAGTATCCTTAAATGAACATTTTAATTGTATCTTCATCCCCTCTGCTCTTTCAGGATTTGGTTTATCATTTAGATCCTTAATGTTATCTCAAATATTTACAGCAAGATTACATTTAGGAACATATTCTCATATCTTTGAAAGTACATATGGTAAATTGGGAAATCAGTTAGTTTTTAACTTTGAGAAAATCAATGCTTGCTTTGTAAAACCATCACTTCTTGCTCATATTGTAATCTCAAATGCACCTATCCTCAATGGTTCTCTTTGCTCATCAATAATATTTCCTGTGGACTCTCTACTGATATGATATTTTATCACTTTCGTATCGCTAGCTGTTGATTTAATATATACTTTTATTTGAGAAAACTTCTCAATAATTGCCTGCCTGAATCTTTTTGCAAATGTCATGTATTTATTTTTCTGAATGTGAGGTTGATACTTGTGTTTTCTCACTGTTAGAACAGTATTCAATAAATACAAAGATTTCTCCTTCAGTTATCTCTCTTACTTCCCTAAATCTCATTTCAATTTTAGTCCTATCTAGTTTGTCTTCAACATCGTAACTCTGGAGTATATTTGTATGCATGAACTTATGACTTAATCCAGCAGATGAGTATTTGTAGGAATCCTTTGGTACACTCATAGCAGCATTAAATGGTTTTAGATGTATATTTGGATCGTAGTGATTATCTAAAAATCTTCCCCAATTTGCTTTGATGTCTTTCTTTAGTTTTATGTTTGTCTGCTTCTTTAATGTTCTTTTGTATATTGGGTTGTTCGGATTTTTAATAAAGCTCATTTTATTTTGCAAAATTAAATATTTTTAATTTAACTATTAACTATTTTCAATAAATAAAAAATTAAAAGGGGTTTTGGGGAAGTAAGAGAGATAACTGAAGGAGAAATCTTTGTATTTATTGAATACTGTTCTAACAGTGAGACAAC